>PHCD01000087.1 GCA_002842135.1 Betaproteobacteria bacterium HGW-Betaproteobacteria-8
GCCGCTGGTGTAATGCGGGGCCAGCTGGTTGTGGCGGGCCTGCATGCTGTTCTTGATAGCGGAGATGGCCGGCGTGTTGATTTCAATGTCGGCCGCCATAGCTGCCGGCTGCATAAAAAAGAAGCTGAGCGCGAAAATTGCGGATAAGAATAATCTGTTCATGATGGTTCCTTATTTGGTTTCTGACTCAGTGGCAGCAGGCTCTGGCGTGCCGTTTCTTTCCTTCACTTGCCAGACTTCGTCGATCAGCCTGTCCGCGGCTTTCTCTGCCGCTGCTGCCGGAAAGTAGATGTTGATGGTGACACAGGCACTCAGGATCGAGGCCAGGGATAATGCCAGTAGTGTTGCGGGTAGATGTTGTTTCATGATGTTTTTTCCTGTTCGCGGTTTCACTTGATAATCGGCTTGCTATTGCCTGCTGTCACGCGTTTCAGGCGCTCCAGCAACTCACCCCAGCTCACGTTACGATTGTAACCCAAGACCGTGATGGACGGGACGCCACTCCCTTTAACGATGACGTAGGCATCTCCCGTTGACTCGATGCCGTCCATGGCGCAGTAATCGCCGCGCAATTTACAGCTGAGGCCCAGTTTGGCGTAGTTGAACTGGTCGAAGAAGCGCAGAAAGCTGCGCTGGATAGCCGCCGCCGCGCTGGCACCGCCCAGCGAGGAAATGTTCTCCACCGCGCGTTGTGAGATCTTCTTCGGATACTTGCCCGGACTGCTGTAGAACGCCGCATCGAAATTGACCGGTTTCCAGTTCGCCAGCCGCAGGTTGGTGACGTCGCCGTCCAACTTGCCTTCGATGGCACCGAAAGAGAAAGTGCGCGTCAACGTGCCAAGGTCCAGGTTGCGCATGTGGATATCGGCATTGAGGCGCGGGGCAATGCCGAGCGGCGTGCGCATGGTGAGCTTGCTGACGTCTATCGTACCGTCGAACAGCTTGAAGCGCAGGTCACCCTCGGTCATCAGCACGCCCTGGCTGTAAGTCACCAGCGGGATGCTGGCGGAAACCTTGCCCTGCATGGCCGGCCATGACAGCGCATGGCTGAGGTCTGTCATGCTGATGGGCACCACTTCCGCCCGCAGATGCCAGTGCCAGCCCTTGTCCACCCAGACCGCCGAGATGTCGCGCAGATTAAGACCGCCATCCAGCAGCGGCAGGTCGATCTCCTGCGCGGTCAGCGAATAACGGTTGAGCATCGCCTTGATGTCGGTTTTCCCCAGCGGCAGCTTGAGCAGGTGCCCGCCTTCATAGGCTAGCCGCACAGGTTTGGCCTGGTCGTAATCCCACGGCAAGTCGGCGTTCAGCTTGTATAGCGCGAAATGACTGTTGCGGTCTTCGACGTCCACCTGCTGCAGATTAAGATGCGCAGTCTTGATCTCACCATCAAGCATGCTCAGTTTCAGATCGCCCGTGCCGGCGATCTCCAGATTGCTCAGCGCGGTTTTTTCCAGCAAGGGTTTCAATATCAGCGGGTACAGCGGTTCCAGATCGACCGTGCCGGTTGCCACCTGCAAATTGCGGATGCGCGTACCGGCGCGCCAGATCTCGGCACTCGCATCGGCCGAGCCGATGTCCTGCAGCGTGAGCCTGGCTTCCTCCACCTTGATCAGTTGTTCATTGAATGTGCCCTTGCCTAGCAGCTGATGGCTGCCGGGATGCGAATTGTTCAGCGCGATATAGAACGGCTGCCAGAACATTTCACCGCCCGACCAATCGAGATCGAACTGCCAGCTCCAGCCCTGCTTAAATTGGTCGGCCTTGAGCTGACCGGCCTTGAGCCTGAGTTTTGCGGTGACATTTTCGCCTGCGTGCAAACCGGCGGCATCGCTGAAGCTGGCCTTTTGCACGGCCAGTTGCGCGTCGAATTGCTGCATGCCTTTCAGCGTCTGCGTATCGAGCCGCAGCGAAAACGGCAGGTTGGTCATACCCGCCGCCAGCTTGCCGGAATCGCACTGCCAGCTGCCTTTTTTCGGGTTCACCAATCTGGCGCAGTTAAGGCTGGCGTCCGCCCATTGCTGCTCTGGCGACTGCCGGTACTGGCTCTTGAGATTGACGGCGGAAGTCTGCAGGTTGAGGTCGAGCCTGGCATTGCGCAGCTCGCCCTGCGGTGCTTCGACCTTTGCCGCCTCAATACTGATATGGCTGATGGCAAAAACCGGCGCAGAAAACAAAGCCAGCCCCAACAGCAGGGCTGGCTTTTGCAGGTTGAAGATTTTGTATAGCGTGCTCACATCAGGAGGGGAACACCCCTGTGGACAGATAACGGTCACCGCGGTCACAGACGATGGAGACAATCACCGCGTTCTCCACCTTTTTGGAAAGCTGCAGCGCGGCGTAGAGCGCGCCGCCGGAGGAGATACCGGCAAAAATGCCTTCTTCTGCCGCCAGCCGGCGCGTCATCTTCTCAGCATTGGCCTGGTTCACATAGATCAGCTCGTCCACGCGCGATTTGTCATAAATCTTCGGCAGGTATTCCTCCGGCCATTTGCGGATGCCGGGGATCTGCGAGCCTTCTTCCGGCTGCACGCCGATGATTTGAATATCCGGGTTCTGTTCCTTGAGGAAACGCGAGGTGCCCATGATAGTGCCGGTGGTGCCCATGCTGGAGACAAAATGCGTCACCTTGCCTGCAGTGTCGTGCCAGATCTCGGGGCCGGTGCCTTCGTAATGCGCCAGCGGATTGTCCATGTTGCCGAACTGGTCGAGCACGATGCCCTCGCCTTCAGCCTGCAGTTTAAGTGCCACGTCGCGCGCCAGCTCCATGCTGCCGTCCTTCGGCGTCAGCACCAGCTCGGCACCGAAGGCCTTCATGGTCTGGCGGCGCTCGATGCTCTGGTTCTCCGGCATCACCAGCACCATCTTGTAGCCGCGCATGGCGGCGGCCATCGCCAGCGCGATGCCGGTATTGCCGGAAGTCGCCTCGATCAGCGTGTCGCCCGGCTGGATATCGCCGCGCTCTTCCGCGCGCTTGATCATGGAGAGCGCCGGCCTGTCCTTCACCGAACCGGCCGGGTTGTTACCCTCCAGCTTCAACAGTATGGTGTTACTGGTCTTGCCGGGGATGCGCTGCAGTTTCACCAGCGGCGTATTGCCGACAAAATCCTCTAAAGTCTTGTACATGTCGTGTTCTTTACGTGATTATTTCTTAAGAAAAGCGAGCCAAGCTGCATAAACCGCCAGGCCGATGAAAGCGATCAGGGACAATTGCGGAATGGTCATGCCGAACATGGTCCAGTCCACGGCCGAACATTCGCCCGTGCCCTTGAACACCAGGTCCAACGCCTTTTTCAGCGGGAAGGTCTCGAAGATGTAATCGAAACCGGCGCCGCATTCCGCCATCACCTTTTCCGGGTTAGCTTGTATCCAGATATGCCGTAGCGCGATACCGATGCCGGCAACCGCCGTCGCAAAATGCAGCACACCATATATCTTGCGCCCGGCATTGGCCGGATTATGCAAGGCTGCAACCAGGAAGAACCCACCCATCACCAGAAAAGCAATGCGCTGGAAGATACAGAGTGGACAGGGATCGAGGTTGTATTTCTGCTGAATGAACAGGCCATAGGCAACGAAACCGAAACTGGCCAGAAAGCCGAAAATATAGCCGGTTCGGCCGCCGAAGAAATTGGTCAGGCATTTAGATGACATGGCGTACTTTCTTAGTTTTTAGACACTATAATTGAACAATTGTAACGGATTCCGCGAAAGCGTTGTAATGACAGACACCCAGCACCCTGGCCGAGTTCTCAGCGTCAGCGAACTTAATCGCATGGCCCGTGACATTCTCGAACGCAGCTTCCCACTGTTCTGGGTCAGTGGCGAGATCTCCAACATGACTCGCGCCGCCTCCGGCCACTGGTATTTCTCGCTGAAAGACAGCGGCGCGCAGGTACGCTGCGTCATGTTCCGCGGCCGCAATAGCTATCTGGACTGGGTACCGAAGGAAGGCGACAAGGTCGAAGCACGCGCCACAGTCACACTGTACGAAGCGCGCGGCGACTTCCAGCTGACCATCGAATTCCTGCAGCGTGCCGGCTTGGGTGCACTGTTCGAAGCCTTCGAGAAGCTCAAACAGAAACTGCAGGCCGAGGGCCTGTTCGACGAGGCACGTAAACGTGCCATTCCTGCCTTCCCGAAACAGATCGGCATCGTCACTTCGGCCGACGCCGCCGCGCTGCATGACGTCCTGACCACGCTCCGACGCCGCATGCCCGGCATCCCCGTCGTCATCTACCCGACGCCGGTACAGGGCAAGGGCGTCGCCAGCCTGATCGCCGCCGCCATCGAAACCGCCAGCCAGCGCGCCGAATGCGATGTGCTGATTGTATGTAGAGGTGGTGGCAGCATCGAGGACTTGTGGCAATTCAACGAGGAAGTCGTCGCCCATGCCATCGCCAATTGCAGCATGCCGGTCATCAGCGGTGTCGGCCACGAGACCGATTTCACCATCGCCGACTTCGCCGCCGACCGCCGCGCGCCGACTCCCACCGCTGCCGCAGAAATGGCCTCGCCCAACCGTGAAGCCCTGCTCAACACCCTGCTTCAACAGCAGCAAAGCCTGCAGCGCAGCATGGGTTACAAGGTCAACCGCTACATGCAGCAGCTGGATTTTCTCGCCCGCCGCCTGCTCTCCCCCGCCCAGCAACTCACACACAAGCAGGAGAATCTGGCGCAACTCGGCACCCGCCTGCAGAACAGCATGCAGCAAATATTAGGCAAGCAGCAGGAAAAACTGTTGCGCCTAACACTCAACCTGCAGCACCTCAACCCCAATGCCGTGCTGAACCGGGGTTATGCCCTGGTGCAGACCCGTGAAGGCGCCATCGTGCGAGCAAGCAGCCAGATTGCGGCAGGAGATTTGATAGATATCAGGTTTGCCAAAGGATCAGCCGAGGCCGAAATCAAAACATCAAAAGTTTGATTTCCCTATAGAGAGTCTTTGAAATAAACATCAATAAACTCTGTGAGCAATCAAACATGCTGCTTGAGGGACATTCCGTCCAGCGAGTGAAACTTGCTAGCGGAACGTCCCTCTCAAAACGCTTGCCAAACGATATGTCAATCAGCGACCGCCACCGCGACCGCCACCGCCACCAGGACCCATACCCCCTCCTCTATCTGGAGGTTCGTCGGGCAGGGTGACACCCTGATCCTTGGCGCGTGCTTTCATTAACTCGTGATGTTCCTTACGGATTTGCTCTCGTTCCTCAGCAGTTTCCACGGCGCGCATTTTGGTACGATATTCCATGCGCTCTTGCTGCGTCATGAGTTGACTGCCATAGATTTGTTCCTGCTGATCGGCTGCGAAGGTAGACCCAATAGAAAGAGATAACGCAGCAGCTAAAGCAGAAATGATCAACGCTCGTTTTATCATCGTAAACTCCTTTCGAATCTGGGTTAGGTCATTGGCGGCCGCGATTACTGCAACCCATTCAGTAACCGTGCCTAACAAATGCCTTAAAGGACATGCTTCGCGACAACATGAAGTACTTGCATCCAGTTCAGGAGAGACTCCCACGGTCTTAGCTTATTCCGTTTGATGGAGGGGTTGGGCATGTTTTACTGAAGTGCAAACTCACGTCCATAAGACCAGGGAGATTTTCTTACCAAGAGCTTTCGCATATTGAGCGGTAAGCACTTCCCTAATATAGGCTTGTAAACCTTCTTTGTTAATAGATATATAACAAGAGTTTTGAGCAGACCGAACATTGATTAGGGCCGGGAGTTCTTGTGTCTGCTTAACGCCCTGAAATTAAAGTTCAATACCACCTTCATAGCATCCCATTTGTGATGTGCTAACTATTGCAGAGGTTAAGTCTTTTGAAGAGCGATTTTTGATTAAACAAGGAACATAAGCTTGAATTTACAAGCCCAAGTCATTGTCTGTTGGTTGTGTTACTTGAAAGCATTGGATGTTCTTATTTATCGCAACACACCAAGATTAGAACATGTGATGATAAAAAATAAGATGTATTTCATAATGCGCTTTCTAACATTTTGAAAGGCATATATACACAACGCCTAAATCCCCGGCCTACACGCTCTTCAGGCAGTTCGCCGGAATGATGGATTGAGGGTCAGTGGCAGTGGAAAAGATACTTAGCCAAAAATTATACGTCTGCCACGCTTACCAATGGCTGGTCCTTTCTAATTTTAATGCTGTCAGTACATGCGTTTTTCACGTCGGATAAGTACCAGGTTACGAGCATATACTAAGGTACCTGGTAGCTGACCAAGAATAATGACGGGTTCAACCCTATGAATACCATAAGCCAGAACGATAAGGCCGCCACTCAAGCTCAAATACCAGAAACTT
>PHCD01000088.1 GCA_002842135.1 Betaproteobacteria bacterium HGW-Betaproteobacteria-8
ACTTCTGCAGCCATTTTCTGGCCCTGCCCCATGCCGTCACGAATCACCTTGCCGCCACCGAACTTCACCTCATCGCCGTAGATGGTGTAATCCTTTTCCACCTCTATCCATAAATCGGTGTCGGCCAGCCTGACCCTGTCACCCACTGTAGGGCCGAACATCTCGGCATAAGCCTGCCGCGAAATCTTCACACTCATTTCAATGCCCCCATGACGCGACCGGAAAATCCATAGACTTGCCGATCGCCTGCCAGCGCGACCAACTGTACAGTACGTATCTGCCCAGGCTCAAAGCGCACAGCGGTGCCAGCCGCAATATCCAGGCGAAAGCCATAAGTCGCGTCCCGGTCAAAAGAAAGCGCATCGTTGGTTTCATAAAAATGATAATGGGAACCAACCTGGATCGGCCGGTCGCCGGTATTGGCGACATCCAGCGTCACAGTGGGGCGGCCTTCGTTCAGGGTAATGTCGCCTGCCTTGACCTGCATTTCGCCTGGAATCATCTCTGCATCCTCAAACAATCGGGTTGTGTACCGTGACGAGCTTGGTGCCGTCAGGGAAAGTAGCTTCTACCTGGATTTCCGGCACCATCTCCGCCACACCATCCATCACCTCATCGCGTGATAGCAAGGTCGCGCCGTAACCCATCAGTTCAGCCACCGTCCTGCCGTCGCGCGCACCTTCCATGATGGCGGCCGAGATATATGCCACCGCTTCCGGATAGTTGAGCTTTACGCCGCGCGCCTTGCGACGTTCGGCCAGCAGCCCTGCGGTAAAAATCAGCAGCTTGTCTTTTTCCCTTGGCGTCAATTCCATTCATTCTTCTCCTGGCGTTTCCAGCTGCCGCATACGCCGATCTGTTGCAACAAGCGGTTGCGATTAATACAGCCAAGGCAAGCAATACAATCAAGGCAAGCAAGTTTCATACGCGAGTTTTCTTCATTGTTGTTGTCATGTCGCCCAGATGCGCGGCCGTACGGCCGCGCGCTCCCCATACCATGGCCGCAAGACCTGCCACAGCGATTCAAAATAATTCCTGGCCTCCTGTGAGGACTGGCCCAGGTAGCGTGCGGAAAACACCTCCGGCAAAGCCGTTACGCCGTAAATGGCTTCCGTTTTCAAGGTCACCTGCCGGCAGGTTTCCAGTATTTCCCTGGGCACACCAGCCGCCGCAATCACGAAGCTGCCACTCACCACTTGCCCGCGCAGCCCGGCAATCGATGTCATATGGCGACTTTCCGGTGTGATATTCGCTTGTTCCTGCCAGATCAAGCGACCGTCACGTCGTATCGACAACCTTTGCCGCAAGCGGCCCTGCTGCCAGCGCTCGCCACTGGCCTGACGACCGAAACAGAGAATTTCCCAGCCGGCAAAGGCGGCGTTCCCTTCCAGCGCAACATCCCCGGCAAAATGCACATCGGCACCGTCGAACAAAATGTTCTCCTGCGGCAGCCATTCAAGGCAGCTATCAGCGGATAGCGAAAACCTGAGCCGCTGGCAGGCATTCCGGCCGCCGGACTTGTACCACTTGCCGGCCCCCGGTGTCGTCAGCAAGACACGCGCACCTTCAGCCATATTCACCTGCAAGCTCAACTGGTCACCACCGGCGACGCCACCGGGAGGATGCACGATGACGCCATGACAGATTGCATCACTTTCCGGATAAAGCACTTTCTGAATGACCAGCGGACCATGATGTACGCGTTTCACCAGCACCGTACGGTCACGCCGGCAGGCAAAATCCAGTTTCAATTCGGCCTGCCAGCCTGCCAGGGACTTTTGCAAGCGATCCTCGGTCAATACGTCAGGGCTGGCAATCTGGTTCATGACTGGCTATTCGCCGGAGCACATCGCTGCAACCTTGCGGCGGAACCCATACGAAAGCGCATCAAACCGAGAGGTAGCCCTTGATCTTGGCGGCATCCACCTCGTCACGCGTGTTTTCATGAATAAAATTGCCTTTGTCTATGACGATGATGCGGTCAGCGATATCCATCGTAAAACTCAGCACCTGTTCGGAGACGATGATAGTGATCTCGCGCATGCGGCGAATTTCATTCAACACCTTGGCAATGTCCTTGATGATGGAGGGTTGTATCCCCTCGGTCGGCTCATCCAGCAGCAGCACCTTGGGGTTGGTCACCAGCGCACGGGCAATCGCAAGCTGTTGCTGCTGTCCACCCGAGAGATTGCCGCCCTTGCGGTGGCGCATATCGAATAGCACCGGGAACAGCGCAAAGATATCTTCTGGAATATCGCGCGTTCTGGATTTCTCCAGCCCGGTTTCGATATTCTCCTGCACCGTCATATTGGGAAAAATCATCCGCCCCTGCGGCACATAGGCCAGCCCTTTGGCCACGCGCTGATAGCTGTCGGCACCGCTGATATCCTCGCCATCCACCACGACCTTGCTGCTGGTACTGGGCAGGATGCCCATCAGCGATTTGAACAGCGTGGTCTTGCCCATGCCGTTGCGGCCCATGATAGCCAGCGTTTCATTCTTGTTGGCGGTAAAGCTGAGGCCCTGTATTACCCGGCTTTGGCCATAGCTTACATTCAGGTTTTCAATTTCAAACATGGCTAGCGCTCCTCAGTGACCCAGATAAACTTCAATGACCTTTTCATCCGCCTGCACCTTGTCCATCGGACCTTCGGCCAGAATCTTGCCCTGGTGCAGCACGGTCACTTTATGTGCGATTTTCTTGACGAACTCCATGTCATGCTCGATCACAATCACCGAACGGTTCTGGCAAATGCGGTTGAGCAAATCGGCCGTCTGGTCGCGCTCCTTGGCGCTCATGCCAGCCACCGGCTCATCCAGCATCAGCAGCTCCGGATCCTGCATCAGCAACATGCCGATCTCCAGCCATTGCTTCTGGCCATGGCTGAGGAGTGCAGCTTCCATCTCCAGTGCATCGTCGAGCAGAATTTCCTTCGCCACTTCAAGCACCCGCGCTTCCACTTCTGCCGTTTTCTTGAAGAAAAGACTGCCGAACACGCCGCGTCCCTTGGGATACGACACCTCAAGGTTCTGGTACACCGTGAGGTTTTCGTAAATCGAAGGCGTCTGAAACTTGCGGCCCACGCCGGCACGCACAATCTCGTGCTCCGAAAGCTTGGTCAGCTCATGGTTCTTGAACTTGACCGAACCCGACGTGGATTTGGTCTTGCCGCAGATCAGGTCCAGCACCGTGGTCTTGCCCGCGCCGTTGGGGCCGATCACCACGCGCAGCTCGTTTTTGTCGATATACATGGTCAGCTTGTCGACCGCCTTGAAGCCATCGAAGGAAACCGTGAGGTCCTCGATCGCCAGCACAAAGTCTGTATTGCTCATGCTTTTGCCCCCATTTCCTTGACATTGGCAGGTGTCACCATGGGTACGGCATCACCATTGGTTTTCGGCTCCATCCATTTGCGAATGAAAGGGATTTTCCTGGCGTACTTGTCATAGATACCAGCCAGCCCGTTCGGGAAGAACATCACCACCGCGATGAACAGCCCACCCATCAGGAACAGCCAGAGCTCCGGGTAGGTTTCCGAGAACATGGTCTTGCCGAAGTTGACCAGCAACGTGCCGTAGACCGCACCAATCAGCGACATGCGTCCGCCGACGGCAGCGAAGATGACCATTTCAATCGAGGGCACGATACCGACGAAAGTTGGCGACATGAAGCCCACCTGCAGCGTGAACATTGCCCCGCCGATGGCGGAAATCATGGCCGATACACAGAAGATGAATATCTTGAAGTTGGAAACGTCGTAGCCGGAGAAGCGCACCCGCTCTTCCTTGTCGCGCATTGCCAGGAGCAGCATGCCGAACTTGCTGCTGAGGATATAGCGCGAAAGCAGGATGCAGCCGATCAGCAGCAGCGCATTCACGTAGTAAAGTATGTATTTGGCACTATCGGTGCGGATGTCCCAGCCCAACATGGTCTTCAGGTCGGTAATGCCGTTCACGCCACCGGTGTAGCCCTGCTGGCCGACAATCAGGATGGTGAGAATCAGCGCAATCGCCTGGGTGATGATGGCGAAGTACACGCCGCCAACCCGCCGCTTGAACATCGCAAACCCGATGATGAAGGCAAATATGGTAGGAATCACCAGGATAGCCAGAATGGTAAACGGCAAGCTCTTGAACGGCTCCCAGAACCACGGCAGCGCAGTCAGCTGGTTCCAGTCCATGAAGTCCGGAATGCCCGGCGTACTCTGGATCGCGGTTGTGACCGGGTCCGAGGCTTCGAGCTTGAGGAACATCGCCATGCAATAGCCGCCAAGGCCGAAGAAAATCCCCTGTCCCAGGCTGAGAATGCCGCCATTTCCCCACAGCAGCACGAGGCTGACCGCAACGAAGGCGTAGGTGATGTATTTGCCCACCAGCCCCAGCCGGAAGAGATCCAGTGCCAGAGGCAGGACGACCAGAATGAGGGCGGCGAGGATGGCGAGGCCGATGGCCCCCTCCCTTCCGCCCAACAGTTTGCTTATTGTCTCATTCATGTGGTTCCCCTTATTTACGAAGCTTGGATGCAAACAGGCCTTCCGGGCGCATCATCAGGATGCCGACAATCACTATCAAGGTAGCGACCTTGCCCATGGAACTGGTCATGAAGAACTGCAGAATGGATTGCGCCTGCGCGATACCGAACGCCGAAGCGATGGTACCCAGCAAACTCGCTGCGCCACCGAAAACCACCACCATGAAGCTGTCGACGATGTAGAGCGAACCGGTAGTAGGGCCGGTCGAGGCAATCGTCGTGAAGGCGGCACCGGCAACACCGGCAATGCCGCAACCCAAGGCAAAGGTCACGCGATCCACCTTGCTGGTATTGACGCCGACGGCACCAGCCATCACGCGGTTCTGCACCGTGGCACGCATGCGCAGGCCCCAGCGTGAGCGGAACATGAAGATGTAGACACCGACCGTAACCACCAGCGCCAGACCGAGCACAAAGACGCCGTTGATCGGGATATCAATATTTGGCGTCGGCTGAAAGGAGCCTAGCAGCCAGTCCGGCAAGGTAGCGCTGACTTCCTTGGCGCCAAAGCCGGAGCGGAAAATCTGCTGCATGATAAGGCTCAGGCCCCAGGTTGCCAGCAGGGTATCGAGTGGTCGCTTGTACAAATGCCGGATCAGGCCGTACTCGACCAGGTAGCCGACGATAAAGGCCACGATGAAGGCAGCGAGAATCGCGAAAACGAAGTAGTAGCTGACAATATCGTAGCTGACTGCGAATTTGGAAAGAAACACTGTGGTGTAAGCGCCCAAGGCCATGAACTCGCCATGCGCCATGTTGATAACGCCCATCTGACCGAAGATCACGGCGAGGCCAAGCGCCATAAGCAGCAGAACACTGAACAGGCTAATTCCGGAGAACGCCTGCATAACAAGGATATTACCCATTTCTGCCATTGAATATTCGAACATAATCCGGCCCCCTACTTTTTACTTACCGATGAAATTTCTTGGCTGACACCTCTGCGGCAACCCCCTTCCCGGGAGTTGCCGTGAGGCTTAATGCATTATTGATAGCCCTTGGGGAATGGGTCCGGTGTAATCAAACCAGACTCATAAACCACATCAGCCTGACCGTCTTTACGCCATTTACCGATACGCAGCTTGCTCAAAAGGTGATGGTTTGGATCGACCTTCACATAACCTTCAGGCGCCGTGGTCATTTCGTACCCGGGCAAGGCTGCAGCCACTTTATCCACATCAAAACTACCAGCCCGCTCAACGGCCGCTTTCCACAGCCATGGCCCGAGATAAGCCGCTTGTGTCACGTCGCCGATAACCGATTTCGGGCCCCACATTTTCTTGAACTCAGCGACGAACTTGTCGTTGTTCGGGTTCTTCAAGGTCTGGAAGTACTTCATCGCAGAGTAGAAGCCAGCCAGGTTCTCCCCGCCGATGCCCAGGACTTCATCCTCGGTCACGGAGATAGTCAGCATGGTCTGCTTGCTGGAATTGAGGCCGGCAGCATTCAACTGCTTGAACCAGGCCACGTTACTGCCGCCCACCACTGCAGCGTAGATAACATCCGGCTTCTTCAGCTTGATCTTGTTGATGACGGAACCGAACTGGGTATCGCCCAGCGCGATGTATTCCTCACCCACCACCTTGCCGCCCAACTTCTGCTCAATGTGCTTGCGCGCGATCTTCATGGAAGTCCGTGGCCAGATGTAGTCAGAGCCGATCAGGTAGAAAGTTTTGGCCTTCTTTTCCTTGGCGATCCAGTCCAGGCCGGCAAGAATCTGCTGTGTCGCTTCCTGGCCGGTATAGAACACG
>PHCD01000089.1 GCA_002842135.1 Betaproteobacteria bacterium HGW-Betaproteobacteria-8
CCAAACAGCCCGGCCAATTGCCGTTTGCCGCGAGATTCGATAAAGAATCCGTAAGTCATGTTCAACACATAGATGGTACTGATCAAAAGCAGGCCGGAAGCCAACGGCAAGACCAGGTTGGCAAACTGCCATGCAGCCAGATTGAGAGCCACATAACTGGCCATGACACCGACGGTAAAAATCGTGGCCCAGAGTGGCGTGAATGCGGGTAAAAGCAGCGCAAGTAAAAGGCCAGTCAACAGTATCAGCAGAAATTCCGCGCCGAGAGTATAGGCTGGGCGCTGCTTGATGTTCTGATCAAGAATGCCTGCAATCATATTGGCATGAATCTCCACTCCGGCATAAACATTCTGTACCGGCGTCGCACGCAAATCCATGAGGCCTGGCGCCGTTGTGCCAATCAACACGATACGGTCTTTCAGTTTCTCCCTGGCGACTTTTCCATTCAGCACATCCGTCGCCGACAGATAAGGGAAACTACCTTGCGCGCCACGATACGGAATCAGCGCACTCACCTGAGCATCCACCGGGATGCGTTTATCCGCGATCTGCAACCACTCCAGGCCTGCGTATTCCTTGCCGACTCCCATGCCCTCGGCAAAACCGGCCTCCAGTTTCCGATTACCGAGCGCGATACGCGCGACTGCAACAGAAAGCGCCTCATAGATATTGCCGTCAAGATTCATCACCATCGGGATCCTGCGCGAAATGCCGTCTTCATCCGGGTCCGGATTAAAATGCCCGGCAGCCATTACGCTCTGTTGCAGCACCGGCAGATTGCCGCCAAAACCCGTCGCCTCAATAAATGCAATATCCTTGCCCTTGAAACTGCCACTGACAAATGCAGGTTCCGGCAAGGCACCAACCATGCCGTTCTCGCTGTCGTCGCGCCGGAAGTAATATCCCAGCACTACTTTGCGTCCATTCAGGCTTTTGGCAAATAGCTGGTCATAATCCAGCTGCGGCCTGATCTGCTCGACTAGCTGGGCAAAATTGCTATCGGATTCAAGATAGTTCTGCTGGATGTCTTCAAGACTTTTGAGTCCTGAACTTTCATCCTTTTCGGCAAAAACAACGTCAAAGCCCAGTACATCGATGCCGTAATCATCGAACAGCTTGTCCACCAGCTGGGCCAGCCTGTTCCTGCCCCACGGCCAGCGGCCTTGTTCCTGCAGGCTCTTTTCATCAATATCGACAATCACGATGCGCTCGTCCAAAGTGCCAGGCATCAAGAGGTTCAGGCGTACGTCGTAGCTGAAATTTTCAAGACGGTTGATAAACCCAAGGTGAAATACACCATTGACGTGCAGCAATAGTAGAATGACAACACTCAGGCTGAGTGTGACACGAACGATGTGACGAGAGATGACCTCGGGAAGATTCATATCATGTGATCATTATTATTGTGATTCTGCAACCATAATCCCCTGATTTACTTGAAGCATATCGCAAAATTTGTGCTTTTAATAGCATATCCATAGCGCCTTGCAACGAGCACTGACAGCCCAGTTTGAATTCACATTTGCAGACCCGACAGAAATTGATAAACCCATGCTGGAAACCCTGGAACTTAATAATAGCGAGAACACCAACGCCAGCATTATCTGGCTTCATGGACTGGGCGCGGACGGCCATGATTTTGAACCGATAGTCGCAGAGCTTGATCTGCCAGCGGTTCGTTTCATTCTGCCGCATGCGCCCTATCGTGCAGTGACGCTTAACAACGGCTATGAAATGCGCGCCTGGTACGATATTTACGGATTGAGCCCGGACAGTCCGCAGGATGAATCGGGCATACGCCAAAGCCAGGTTGAAATTGAAACCCTGATTTCTGCAGAAAAAGCCAGGGGCATACCAGCCTCCCGTATTGTTCTGGCGGGCTTTTCACAGGGCGGTGCCATTGCCCTGCACACGGCACTGCGACATGAAGAGACGCTCGCCGGGGTGCTGGCGCTTTCAAGTTACCTGCCCCTTAAAACACGGCTAAAAGACGAGGTGCACGTCGCAAATCGCGAACTTCCGATTTTTATGGCACATGGCAGTTTCGATAACATCATCTCGATGGAAACTGCGCAAATATCCGCACAGCTACTGCTATCCCAGAACTACCGGCTGGCCTGGCATGAATATGCCATGGCTCATAGTGTGTGCAACGAAGAAATCGCCGATATCCGTAAATTTTTATGTTCAATTCTAGGCATTTAGCGTGTGTAGCATTTCTCCAGGCTGGCTAAGAGCGTAAACTATCGTACTTGAAGCACTACCCACTGAAGCTTGACGATCAAGCGTAATTTGATGGCATGAATGCCCTTCATGTTTTTCCAGAGAATATTGCAATGACTAAACAAAAAGAGCCGCAACCGGGCTTTGAGGATGCACTGAAAGAGCTTGAGGCAATTGTGGCGCAGATGGAGGCCGGCCAATTGCCTCTCGAGCAATCCCTGCAGGCATACCAGCGCGGCAACGAGTTATTGCAGTTGTGCCAGAAATCACTGGCGGATATCGAACAGCAGGTTCGCCTTTTAAACGAAAACAACACCCTTCAAACATACAAAGATGAATGATTTTCAGGACTGGGCCCGGCAGATTCAGCAACGTACGGAATCTGCCCTGGATCAATTTTTACCCGCCAGCGACATTGCCCCGCAAAAACTGCATGAGGCCATGCGTTATTCCGTAATCGGAGGCGGCAAACGTGTGCGTGCCCTGCTGGCACACGCTGCTGCAGAACTATGCGGCGGCGCTGCAGAAAAAGCCGATATTGCGGCGTCTGCTGTCGAACTCATCCACGCCTACTCGCTGGTTCATGACGATATGCCCTGCATGGACGACGACGACTTGCGCCGGGGCAAGCCTTCGTGCCACAAACAATATGATGACGCCACTGCCCTGCTGGTCGGCGATGCGCTGCAGAGCCTGGCATTCCAGCTACTTTCACAACCCGGCCTCTGCAAAAACCCCGCACAACAACTGGACATGACACATCTGCTGGCCGTCGCCAGCGGCTCCAGAGGCATGGCCGGCGGACAAGCGATAGATCTGGCCAGCGTAGGCCAGGCGCTCGATCAATCCGAACTTGAGTACATGCATATACACAAGACCGGCGCGCTGATTCGCGCCGCCGCATTACTTGGTGCCTATTGTGCCGAAGATGTATTCCCGGAAAAACTGAAGGCTATCGATCATTATGCGCAATCCATAGGCCTGGCATTCCAGGTTGTCGATGATATTCTCGATTCAGAAGCGGATACCGCCACTCTGGGAAAAACAGCTGGCAAGGATGCGAAAAGCAATAAACCGACCTATGTCACGATACTCGGGCTGTCTCGCGCAAAATCACTTGCCCAAGAGCTTTACGACGATGCCGTCGGGCATGTATCGTCTTATGGCAACGATGCAAAACGCCTGATAAAACTCGCAGACTTCATCACAAACCGCACCTTTTAATATTATTCAAAGCCCTGTTCAAGCCACCCGGAAAACAACTGCCGACTCGTATATGTATGCATTATTAGACACTATCGACTCCCCTCAACAACTGAGAAAACTGGAGCGCAAGCAATTACCTGAGCTTGCCAGGCAGATTCGCGACTTTCTGATTGAAAGTGTGTCGCAGACAGGCGGGCATCTCTCATCCAACCTGGGCGTGGTTGAACTGACGATTGCATTGCATTATGTCTATGACACCCCGGATGACAGACTGGTGTGGGATGTGGGGCACCAAACCTATCCGCACAAGATACTGACTGGCAGACGCGAAGCCATGAACACGCTGCGCAAGCCGAACGGCATTGCCGGCTTCCCGCGTCGCAGCGAAAGCGAATATGACACGTTTGGCACCGGTCACTCCAGCACCTCCATCTCGGCTGCCTTGGGTATGGCTGTCGCTGCCCAGCAGCAAGGTCTCGAGCGTCGCGCCGTTGCAATTATCGGCGATGGTGCCATGACCGCAGGCATGGCTTTTGAAGCACTGAATAATGCAGGAGCGATGGATGCCAACTTGCTGGTGGTGCTCAACGATAACGACATGTCGATTTCGCCAAATGTAGGCGCATTAAACAACTACCTGGCCAAACTGCTATCCGGCAAGCTCTACGACAGAATGTGGCGCTCCGGCGAGAAAGTGCTGCGTGCAGTGCCGCCGGTGCTGGAATTTGCCAAGCGCGCTGAAGAGCATGTCAAGGGCATGATGACGCCCGGTACGCTGTTCGAGGAATTCGGTTTCAATTATATCGGCCCGATTGACGGGCATGACCTCGACACACTGGTCGCTACACTGCACAACATCCGCCAGCTCAAAGGTCCGCAGTTCCTGCATGTGGTCACGCAAAAAGGCCATGGTTACCAACCAGCCGAAGACAATCCGGGTAAATACCATGGTGTAGGCAAATTTGACCCCGCCAACGGAGACTCCATCGCCCCCGCTTCCAGGAAAACCTACACCCAGGTCTTTGGCGAGTGGCTGGTGGACATGGCGGACCAGGATGAACGCCTGATAGGCATCACACCGGCCATGTGTGACGGCTCCGGCCTCAACGCCTTTGCCGAGAAATATCCGGCCCGCTTCTTCGATGTTGGTATCGCTGAGCAACATGCACTGACTTTTGCCGCAGGCCTGGCTTGCGATGGCCTGAAGCCGGTTGTAGCGATTTACTCAACGTTCCTGCAGCGGGCCTACGACCAACTGATACACGACATCGCCCTGCAAAACCTGCCCGTCGTATTCGCCATCGACCGTGCCGGCCTGGTCGGTGCGGATGGCCCCACGCATGCCGGTAGTTTCGACCTGAGTTATCTTCGCTGCATCCCCAATATGGTGGTCATGGCACCAAGCGATGAAAATGAATGCCGCCAGATGCTCTACACCGCTTACCAGCACGACGGCCCAAGTGCGGTCAGGTATCCACGCGGCAGCGGCGCTGGCGTTACCTTAAATCCAGAAATGTCAGCGCTGCCCATCGGCCGAGGATTGATCAGGCGCGAAGGCAAAAAATTCGCCATCCTGGCCTTTGGCAGCATGGTCTATCCAGCCATGCAGGCGGCGGACAAGCTGGATGCAACCGTTGCCGACATGCGTTTCGTCAAACCGCTGGATACCGGCTTGATCAAGGATCTGGCCAGCAGGCATGAACTGATTGTGACCATAGAAGAGAATGCCATCAGTGGCGGTGCCGGCGCTGCCGTGATGGAAGCACTGCAAGCGATGAATCTTTCAATTGACACCCTGTGTTTGGGCCTGCCGGATGAGTTCATCGAACATGGAGTGCATGAAACCATGCTGGCAAGTTGCGGTCTTAGTGCTGACGGCATCATTGCCGCCATTGAGAAAAAATTAACCTAGTGATATACTCAAGTATTATTTGAGTACCCCCATCGAGACGAGAAGCTCATGAACCTACCCACCACCCCATCCATCGAGGATGTACAGAACACCCCAGATACGCGCCATCTTGCAATTGACAAGGTCGGCATCAAATCCATACGCCACCCGGTAAAGGTCAAGGACAAGACCGGTGGCGTGCAACACACTGTTGCCATGTTCAACATGTATGTGCACTTGCCACATAACTTCAAGGGCACACACATGTCACGTTTTGTTGAGATTCTCAACATGAACGAGCGTGAGATTTCAATCGAGTCCTTCGAGACCATATTGCGTGAAATGGTCAAACGCCTGGAGGCCAAATCCGGCCATGTGGAAATGACCTTCCCTTACTTCGTCAACAAGGCAGCCCCTATTTCCGGCGTACAAAGCCTGCTGGACTATGAAGTAACTTTCATCGGTGAAATCCGGAATGGTGACTTCTACATCACGGTCAAGGTGTTGGTGCCTGTCACCAGCCTTTGCCCCTGCTCCAAGAAAATCTCTGACTATGGCGCGCACAACCAGCGCTCACATGTGACCGTCACCGCCCGCATCAATGATTTCATCTGGGTCGAGGACCTGATTTCGCTGGTTGAAGAGCAGGCCTCCTGCCAGCTTTACGGTTTGCTCAAACGTCCTGACGAGAAGTTCGTCACGGAACGTGCTTATGACAACCCGAAATTCGTCGAGGATATGGTGCGAGATGTAGCGGCTCAACTGAACGCTGAACCAAGAATCGATGCTTACATCGTAGAGTCTGAAAATTTCGAGAGTATCCATAACCACTCAGCTTATGCACTAATCGAACGTAACAAGCTCGCTGAAAATAATGGGTAAAACTCGAAATTTCAGTGAAGGCTAATGCACGTAGTGCGTTATGCCGGAGCTAGAACTTCGA
>PHCD01000007.1 GCA_002842135.1 Betaproteobacteria bacterium HGW-Betaproteobacteria-8
GCGGCGTCGGTCTTGGCGCCCTTGTAGCCGTAGGCGGCATCGACTGCGGCATCCAGCGCCTGATGCGCTTTCAGCAGGTTGGCGGGCATGGTCAGCGGGTCGTAGAGATCGGCAAGCGAAGCGCCCGGATGCGCGGCACGGGCATCGAGCACGCCCTGCGCGGCGGCTTCGATGACGGTGCGTTGCTTGTCGGTGGGTTCAGGCCAGGGGAAGTTGTTGTAGACGATGCTGGCGGAGTAACGATAACGGCTTTCCAAGCGACCGCAGACAACTCGCAACCACGCGTTGTGCATCGTCGATGTAAGGATGCCGAAGTGAATCAGGGTAGCGTCCGGAAGAATATAAATTTGATTTGACGCAATAACCGTCTTTGGTAAGAAGGCAATAGGCAGATAGCGGCGATTCTCGGATGATGTGGTTGGTAATGCTAGATAGTTGGCATCTGGCTGGCGCACTTCCGCAAAGAATGCAGGTGTAGCAGCCAGTTTTCGAGTAGTTTCTCGATTACTTTTTTCTCGCCATTGCCTCACAGACTCAATACGCTGCCTAATTGCATGCATTTTACGAATATCTTCAGGCTTTGCATCAGCCAGCCACAAGCAATAACGTTTCTCGTTATGAAGAAGCTCCTGCCCACCAAGAAAAGGCAAGATATAGCCTTCTGCCTCTGAGTGTTGAGCGAGCAATCCCAAGCGATCATCAGTCGTAAGTGTGTAATGTCCATCATCCAGCGCAAAACTGCCATAGCGAAGTTCGATCACTTTACTGATCGGATGCTTGCGGTTTTCCAGTAAAATATCCTCACCATCCACCAGATATGGATTGATATTCATCACCTTCACCGCGTGAGGTTCCCCCTTGATATCTTCATACTCAAAAATGGTTTTTTCTGCCACTTCATCAAGACCAAAACCGATGATAACGCAGTGCACGGCAGCCTTGCCGCGCGCCTCGTTATTCCAGCTAAATGTGCGATGGGCAAAATGAATGTGCACACCATGCGCCAGCATCCAACCCCATAACACGCCGACCTGCTCGCCCTGTGTAATGCTATTGGTAGAGACGAAAGCGCACCTAATGGACGAGTTGAACTGTGAATATTGAGTTGCTTTGATATACCAAGCTGCAACGTAATCAAGCACACCCGAACCTTTTATCCCGTCGAGCAGCGGCTCCAAATCAGCTTTTTGCGATACGTTTTGTTCCTTCTTACCAATAAACGGCGGATTACCCAGCACATAGCTGCATCGCTCCGGCGGCAGCACATCTGCCCAATCCAGCTGCAGTGCATTGCCGTGCACGATGTGCGGCGTGGCCTTGAGCGGGA
Organism: Betaproteobacteria bacterium HGW-Betaproteobacteria-8; assembly: GCA_002842135.1. The sequence goes on from PHCD01000007.1 coordinate 1,328, forward strand.
TGCGGGCGAAATAGCTGCCGAATTCCTCAGAGACACGCATGTTCATCTGGTGGTCGGTAAGCCACAGCGCGACTTGGGCGATCTGCGCCGGGAATTCCTCGATCTCGATACCGTGGAACTGGTCCACATCGACATTGATGAGTTGCTCTACATCCAGCACCTGCTGGCCGCTGGCGCGGCTGGCGCGCAGTACTTCCAGCTCCAGCAGGCGCAGTTCGCGGTAGGTGATGACGAGAAAGTTGCCGCAGCCGCAGGCCGGGTCGAAAAAGTTGAGGCTACGCAGCTTTTTGTGGAACTCGAACAGGCGGTTCTTGTTGTTTTTAACCTTTTCGAACTCCGCCCAAAGCGCATCGAGGAACAGCGGCTTGATGAGCTTGAGGATGTTCTCTTCCGAGGTGTAGTGCGCGCCGAGGTTGCGCCGCGCCTGTTCGTCCATGATGCTCTGGAACAGGCTGCCGAAGATGGCGGGCGAAATGACGCTCCAATCCAGCGCGCAGAGGTCGAGCAGGCTTTCGCGCATCTTGCGGTCGAAACTGGCGGGCGGCAGCATTTCCTCGAACAGTTTGCCGTTGATGTAGGCGAATGCCGCCAGGTCTTCATCGAGGTTGGTCAGGCGTTTTTCTGGCGGGGTGTTGAGCACATGGAACAGCGTGGCGATGTGGTGCGCGAGGTCGCTGCCGTCTTCCGCCGTGCGGTTCTCGATGTAATCCTGAAACTGGCGCTTCTCGAAGATGCTGGTGTCTTCGGCAAACAGGCAGAACAACAGCCGCACCAGGTAGATCTCCAGCGGCCTGCCCTCGTAACCGACCGCCTTGAGCTGGTCGTGCAGCCGCCCCATACGCTCGGCGGCCTTGATGTTGATGGGGTCTTGCGGTTTGATGGCCTGTGTCTGGTAACCCGCGATAAAGCCGAACAGTTTTGTGTGTTTGTAGAAGTCGGCAAGGTTCAACTGGCTGACACTTCCAGTTTTCAGGTCGTGCAGCTCAAATCGCGCAAAATCGCAGACCAATACATACTGCGGCAAGTCACGCTCGGGGATGCCATGAAAATAATCCATAGCCTGCGTATAGGCCCGGCCGAGGTCCTTGCCGCGCGACTTCATCTCGACCAGCAGGATGCCGGGCCAGAACAGGTCTACATAACCTGCTTTGTCGCCAAGCTTTTTGACCGCGTGTTCAAACGAGGCGACACGCTTGTTGGTAATGCCGAATACTTCAAAAAAATCGATCAGGAAAGGCTTGGCCTGACTGTCCTCATTGCCAGCGTCTGCCCATTGTTTGGAAAACCTGAGGGCGCGGCTTTTGATCTCGTTCCAGGATAAAGGCATGTAAGCTCTAATCGACTATTCTGACATTGGTAATAAAGTAGCCTGTGTCGCCAAAACAGCTCGTAGGGATGCCGACGTGTTCGTCATAGACCAGGCTGACTTTCTTGCCGAGGGTATCGTTGATCTTTTTGGCCACCGCATCGTCATGCACGGTGAAATAGAACTTTTCTGTAAGGGTGCCGGGAATATTGATAATGGCCAGCTCACCTTCCCAGGTTTTACAGACCCAGCCCTTTTTGGAGAACTTTTGCACATAACCGGCACGTTCACCGTTGGAATAGGACCAGGTCAGTGCCAGCCAGGTGTAAGCCGCAAATAGCGCGACAAACAAGACCAGGAGCAATGCAGCCCAGTGGACAATGCCCTTCTGTTTCATTTTCGGCTCCCCTTTATTGTTGGTTTTGTTGTTGGTTTTGCTATTGATTTATTCTGCTGATTTATTCAGCGGCAATTCTGGTTCTTGTCAGCGCCGGGTTGCTGTCGAAATACTTCTTGATGCCGGCAAAAATGGAGGCTGCCATCTTTTCCTGGTAGGCCGGGTCATTGAGTTTCTTTTCTTCTTCCGGATTGCTGATAAAGGCTGTCTCAACCAGGATCGAAGGGATATCGGGCGCTTTGAGCACGGCAAAACCAGCCTGCTCTACACGTGGCTTGTGCAGATTGTTGATGTCGCCGATATGACCCAGCACCGCCTTGCCAAGCTTGAGGCTGTCATTGATGGTGGCGGTCTGCGAGAGATCGAGCAAGGTGCGCGCCAGATGCGGGTCTTGCACATTGATGCTGACACCGCCTATCAGGTCGGATTCGTTCTCCTTTTGCGCCAGGTAACGTGCGGATGCACTGGTGGCACCGCGTTCAGACAGGGCAAATACCGAGGAACCGTTTGCCTGCGGCCGGGTGAAGGCATCTGCATGAATGGAGACAAACAGGTCGGCCTGCACTTTGCGTGCCTTGACGACGCGACGGTTCAATGGGATGAAGTAATCGCCGTCACGGGTCAGGATGCCGCGCATATTGGGTTCCTTATCGATCAACTCCTTGAGCTTTTTGGAAATAGCGAGCGTGATGTGCTTTTCGTAAGAGCCGCGTGCGCCCCTGGCGCCGGGGTCTTCACCGCCGTGGCCGGCATCAATCGCGATGGTGATCAGGCGGCCATTCGGCAGTTTATCCGGGGCTGGCACTTGTGGTGTTGCTTCCTGCGTTGGCGCATCCTGCAAGACAGGCGGCACCGGAGTGACACTTGAATCCGGTGCAACGACACCCTGCGTTGTGTCTGAATCTTCTGCTGCAGGCGGTGTCCCTGATGAACCAAGTTGCTGCACCAGGGCCATCAGCGGGTCAACCAGTGGGTAGATATCCAGCACCAGGCGATGGTTGTATTCGCCTGCTGGCGGCAAGGAGAACATCTCCGGACGTATCTCGGATTTGAGATCGACCACTACACGCACTACCCCGGGTTTGAAGTTGCCGACCCGCACAGCCTTGATGTAAGGGTCGCTGGCAAGGATCTTGTCACTGAGGCTTTTTAGCGCCGGGCTGATCTCGGCTTCTTGCAGGTCGATGACCAGGCGGGCGGGGTCCTGCAGGATAATCATGCTGTGGTTGATCGACTGACCGGCTTCGAAAGTGATGCGGGTGTAATCGGGGGCTGGCCAGACACGGGTTGCGGTGATGTTGAGGGCGGCCTGCGAGACGGTGGCCAGCAACATCAATGTGCAGAAAAGCCATGTTTTGGTCAGTAATCTAGTCATCTTGTTGCGTTGGCTACTTTCATTCTTGAACTAAACATTCTTGCGCCAGGCTTGAGTTTGCCCTGATTCTTAACATTCTGCCATTATCTTGCGGCAGCAGGCTAACATCCATATCCGCTTGTGGAATCAAGTCCCCGGCCTTTTCCGGCCATTCCACCAGGCAGATGCTCTGCGGATTGAAGTAATCCCTGAACCCCGCAGCATCCCATTCTTCTGGATCTATAAATCTATATAAGTCAAAGTGATATATATTTAACCTCGAAATCACATAAGGTTCAACCAAGGTATAGGTCGGGCTTTTCACCTTGCCTGCATACCCCAAACCGTGCAACAAGCCGCGTACAAAAGTCGTTTTGCCTGCGCCCAGGTCACCATGCAGGTAGATGGTGAGACCGGACTTCAGCCTGCTGGCTAAGTCGGCACCTGCCGCCAACGTCGCTGCCTCATCGGCAAGGTACAGTGTAAAATCTTCAGCCATATGAACCCGAACGACTTATCCGGCCTTGCCGCCGACATCAAACGCTGGGGCCTCGAGCTGGGCTTTGGCGCAGTCGGCATTACCGACACCGACTTGAGTCAGGCCGAGCAGGGGCATCGCGATTGGCTGGCAAAGGGTTTTCATGGTGCTATGGATTATATGGCAAAACATGGCGATAAACGAACCCGCCCTGCCGAGCTGGTGCCCGGCACGGTACGCGTGATTTCCGTGCGCATGGACTACCTGCCGCCAGCCGCCGCAGACAGCACAGCCACGATGCAAGACGGCAAAAAGGCGTTTATCTCACGCTATGCGCTGGGGCGCGATTACCACAAGGTGTTACGAAACCGCATGCAGAAGCTGTGCGACAGGATTGCACAGGAAGCCGGCGGCTTCGGTTATCGCGTCTTTACCGATAGTGCACCGGTGCTGGAAGTGGCCTTGGCAGAGAAAGCCGGGCTGGGCTGGCGCGGCAAGCACACCCTGCTATTGTCACGCGAGGCCGGCTCCTGGTTCTTTCTGGGCGAGATCTACACGGACTTGCCATTGCCAATCGACACCCAAGGCCAGAACCATTGCGGCACCTGCACGGCCTGCATCGACGTCTGCCCGACCCGGGCCATTGTTGCGCCTTACGAAGTCGATGCGCGACGCTGCATCTCCTACCTGACGATAGAGCTGAAGGAAAGTATCCCGGAAGACTTGCGGCCGCTGATCGGCAACCGCATCTACGGTTGCGACGATTGCCAGATCTGCTGTCCCTGGAACCGCTTCGCGCACTTGACCGAAGCCGATGACTTCCATGTCCGCCACGGGCTGGACGATGTCTCACTGGTGGAACTTTTCGGCTGGGATGAAGCCACATTCAGGCAGCGAATGGCGGGTAGCGCCATCTACCGCATAGGTTATGCGCAGTGGTTACGCAATATAGCGGTAGGTTTGGGCAATGCGCCGGGCACACCGGCGGTGATTGGCGCACTGGAGGCAAGAAGCCAGGATGAATCTGAAATGGTGCGAGAACATGTTGCCTGGGCCTTGGCCCAGCATGGGGTAAAACGATAGTGTAAAAGCGATGAGGACAAGCTGAAGGACTAAAGCAAAACTGGCTGAAGCAAAACCAGCTGAAGCAAAACTGAAAAGTAAAACTGATTAGCCGGGCAGAAACCTGGCCAGCCTACTTGGCCTTGGGCTTTTCCGGCTTGTGCATCAGGCAGGTTTCGCTACCGTAGTTGCCGCCGAAATCATCCGGCTCGAAGTACTGATTACGAAAACTCCAGCGGCCACGCGACTCGCGCTTGGTGGTCGCCAGGCCGGTAGTAGGCTCACCCTTGCGGCGGACGGTATCCAGATAGTAACTAGCGGCCAGTTGATTGCCGACTGATACGGCATTGCCATAGAACTTGACCCCATTTTCGGTCTCTGCGGTGTATTCATATGCACCGAACCGGCCGGTGCTGGCAACCAGGTTCAGCCTGAGTGTAACTTCTACCTTGTACTTGCCGACTTTCTGGTTTTCACCCTCGCAACTGTATTTGCCGCTGTAATTCACACCGGTGAAGGCAGGCTGGGCATGGGCGAGCGTGTTGAAACATGCAAAAAATATGAATACAGAAATGAGTTGTTTCATGCGTTTTTTTAAAAAATGGTTGTATCTATTCGAAGGGCGCATTGTATCGCGAGAACGCGACTCGAACCATTTGTTTTTCAACATTTTTTTGTGTTGCTCAAAGAGGTGGATTATGATGTCGCTTGCCCGAACAAGAGCACTGCATTTTAAGTTTCCCCTGATTTTTAAACCCAGATTCCCTGTAATCTCTCGATGGATTTTTCATGCCCCGTCAAAAGCTTTGGTTGTTCAGTTGTTTAAATCTCATTCTCCTGCTCTCACTTTCATTCTGGCTCTGGTCGCAAAACCAGCCGGTTGAGTTAGCCAAACCGGCGCTCCCTGAAAACCAGAAGCTGCAATGCGCTTCTTACGCACCCTACTACACCAAAGGCCAGAGCCCCTTCATCAAGGGCACGGTGATCAGTCCTGAGCAAATCGAACACGACCTGGCATTGCTGGCGGATCGCTTTGATTGCGTCCGTACCTATTCAGTAGGACAAGGCTTGCATCATGTGCCGGAAACAGCCAGCAAACTGGGTATGGAAGTCATACTCGGGGTGTGGATAGGCTGGACGGATGCCGAGAATAATCGCGAGCTGACGCTAGGGTTGAAGCTCGCCAACCAATATCCGGAAGTCATCCGGGCCGTGGTCGTCGGCAATGAGGTGCTGCTACGCAAGGAGCAGACACCGGCAAAGCTGCGCGCCTATCTCAAACGCGCCAAGGACAGTACCAGCGTGCCCATCACTTACGCCGATGTCTGGGAATACTGGATAAAATACCAGTCGATGGAAGGTTCTGTCGATTTTGTCACAGCGCATGTGCTGCCTTACTGGGAGGACGACCCGCAATCGATAGAGGCGGCGATTCTGCACGCCAGCAATGTTATGAAGGTGCTGGATGCAACATTCAGCAAGCCCATACTGATAGGCGAAACAGGCTGGCCGAGCGAGGGACGGCACCGCAATGCATCGGCCCCGAGCCTGGTGAACCAGGCACGTTATATACGTGAGTTTTTGCAGGTCGCACAGGAAAAACAATGGAATTACAACCTGATAGAAGCCTTCGACCAACCCTGGAAACGCGTGCTTGAGGGTACGGTGGGCGGACATTGGGGGCTGTACGACAGCCAGCTCAACGCCAAATTCTCACTGACAGAAGCGGTTGCAGAAAGAAATGATGGCTGGCATCTGTACCTCTCTGCCGCATTGGGCGTGCTGGTTTTCAGCCTGCTAGCCCTGTTCCGGCAATCCACAGGCGCCAGCAAATCCGCCAACCTGTTTGCAGTAATACCATTAGGTGCGATTGCCGGTGCTATCGCATATCTGCAGCTCGGCTACCTGGTATTGGCCTGCAGGGACATCTATGAATGGCTGGCATTGGGCGGCCTTGCCGTAGCTGGCTGGGTGGGTGTTCTGGCCCTGCCCGCATTCCTGCTGTCTGGCAGCAGCCGGGCAAGGACATGGATGCATGCCAGCCTCTGGCTGCTGGCCATTGCAGCCCTGACCGGCAGCCTGTTGTTGCTTCTGGATGGCAGGTATCGCGACTTCCCTATCAGCCTGTTTGTGTTGCCATGCCTGCAATTCGGCCTGGTGTTGCTGGCTGCCGGGTTCAGTATCGGCCGTTTGCCAAAACGCTATGTTCAAATACTGGCAACCTCCATTCTGGCCAATATTGCCCTGCTGTTCATTGAACCCCTGAATTTGCAAGCCTGGGCCTGGTTAGCTTTAAACTTGCTGCTGCTGGCTGCCGGATTTCATAAAAACCATTCATCGAGCACACCGAACCAACACCCATGATTGCTGCCATTAAACGTTACGCTACCCCGCTGATCTTCGCGCTTTTCATTGCGGCTATTCATGCCGGCGCATGGTTTGTAATTAACCGCGCCCTGCCCTTGATTGATGCGCCGCCCATCGTGCAAGGCTTCGCCTATAGCGGATTCCAGATCGGTCAAAGCCCTTTGACCCAGACTTTCCCGACCACGGATCAGCTGATTCGCGACCTGCGCATCCTGAACACCTACACCGACCGCATCAGAACCTATGGCGCAGTGGAAAACCCGGAGGTAGTGGCGCTTGCCGGCGTGGTCGGCCTGAAGGTCACTGCGGGTGCATGGCTAGGCCCGGATCTTGACAGCAACGAGCGCGAACTGAAAACGCTACTGGCAAAATCGGAGCTGTATCCGAATATAGACCGCCTGATCATTGGCAACGAAGTCCTGTTGCGCAATGACCTCACTGTCGAAGAACTGACTGCCTACCTGGACCGGGTCAAGGCGCAGACCTCGCATCCCATCTCGACCGCTGAACCCTGGCATGTCTGGATCAAAAACCCGAAGCTGGTCAAGCATGTGGATTTCATCGCAGTGCACCTGCTGCCCTATCATGAAGGCGTGCCGGTTGAAGAGGCCGTTGATTACACCATACAGCGCTACAACGAGCTCATGGAGGCCTTTCCGCGCAAGAAGATCGTCATTACCGAAGTGGGCTGGCCCAGCCGCGGTCCGGCGATAGGCGCCTCCGTTGCATCGCAGGTAAACCAGGCAAGATTCGTCCGGGAGTTTCTGGCAAAGACCGCCTACAAGAATTACGACTACTACCTGATGGAAGCCATCGACCAGCCATGGAAAGTCGATATCGAAGGCTGGGCAGGCCCTTACTGGGGCATGCTGGACGGTGAACGCAAGCCGAAATACTCGTTGGCCGGTGCCGTTCCCCGGGATGACCGCTGGATCGACAAGGCCATCTGGGCCACACTCCTGGCGTTCCTGCCGGTTATCTTCATCGCCTACCGTTTCCGCCACTGGCGACTGGGCGGCCGCATCTCCCTCGCCCTGTTGACACAGGCCTGCATCACTACGCTGGTCATCGCATGGAACCTGCCCGGCGACTATTACTACACGCTGAGGGACTTCGTGATCCTGATCGGGCTGATTATCGCCATGCTGATGACTTCGGCCGTACTGATGATCTACGGCGTCGAATTCAGCGAAGTCATGTTCAAGGGCGGCTGGCGGCGCTTCTACAAGCGAGCCGAACCGCTGCCGGCAGCACAGGAAAAGTTTGTCTCCGTACACCTGGCTTGCTACAACGAACCCCCTGCCATGGTGATTGCCACCATCGAAAGCCTCGCCAGGCTGGACTACACCAATTTCGAGGTGATCGTCGTAGACAACAACACCAGGGACGAGGCGCTGTGGAAACCGGTGCAAGCCTATATGGCCAAGCTGCCGGAGAACTTCAAGTTTTTCCACCTGCCGAAATGGCCCGGCTTCAAGGCTGGCGCCCTCAACTTCGCGCTTGAACAGACCGACCCGCGGGCTGATGTCATCGGCGTGGTGGACGCCGATTATGTCGTCACGCCGGACTGGCTGGCTGTCCTGGTACCGCATTTTGCCGAAACAAATGTTGCCGTCGTACAGGCACCGCAGGCACACCGCGAGTGGGAGAACAGTTTCTTCCGCCACATGTGCAACTGGGAATTCGAGGGCTTTTTCCGTATCGGCATGCATCACCGCCATGAGCGCAATGCACTGATCCAGCACGGCACCATGACCCTGGTACGCAACAAGGCACTGAAAGAAGCAGGCGGCTGGTCCGAATGGTGCATCTGCGAGGATACCGAGCTTGGGCTGCGCCTGCTGGAAGACGGTTATGAGTTACGCTACATCGACGAAACCTTCGGCCGCGGCCTGACCCCGGCAAATTACAAGGCATTGAAAGCCCAGCGTTTCCGCTGGGCTTTCGGCGCCATGCAAATACTGAAACACCATTTACCCAAACTGCTGGGGAAATCCACGCTGAACTTCGGTCAGCGCTATCACTTCCTGACCGGCTGGTTCGGCTGGCTGGGCGATGCGCTACAACTCTTTTTCACACTGGGTTCCATCAGCTGGACGGTGGCCATGCTGGTATTCCCTAAATCCTTCAGCCTGCCGGTTTCCATCATGCTAATGCCTATCCTCTGCTTCCTCATCATCAAGGCAGCAATGGGGCCTATCCTCTATCGCAGAACCATGAATTGCGGCTGGAAAGATATCATCGGCGCGTCTGTCGCCAGCCTGGGGCTCTCGCACGCAATCGCCAAGGGCATCATCATGGGTATCGTGAAAAAAGACGGCATTTTCAAGCCAACAGCAAAAGGCAAAGGTGCGGGCGGCAAACTGACCATCTTCGAACCGGTGCATGAAGAACTGCTGTTGCTGATTGCCCTGATACTCTCTGCACTGGCGATGCTGATATCCCGCGGTGTCGATAACCTGGATGCGCAGCTATGGGTGGCGATGCTCAGCCTGCAATGCCTGCCCTATATCAGCGCAGTCGCATCGCAGCTGATTGCACAGATGCCGGACAAGCCGGGGCCACAAAACATCAGCTGATTAGCCAATCTAAGGAATACGGCGCTCGATAAACAGGCTGCAGCCCAGCATATGCTTGGCCTGTTTTTTCGCCGAGACCATCGCTGCCGAGACCTCGTGATGGCTGCTATAGAGGTAAGGCATGATCTTGGCAGCACCAATCGAGAGGCTGACAAAAGGATAGAACACCTTGTTGCCCAGTCGGTCTTCGGATTGAATTCCGCCCTGGCCGCGGTCAGCCTCGTCATAAAAACCTGCCGCAGCCCCTTCGAATTTTTGCATGATCTGCTGGCAGCGCATTTCCCAGTCATGGCTCTGGAACACCACGATAAAATCATCGCCACCGACATGGCCAAGAAAATCCAGGCCCGGATCGATCTCCTGGCTCAATAATGCGCCAACGAACTGGATCACCTCATCGCCCCGGCGAAACCCGTAGGCATCGTTAAAAGGCTTGAAATTATCGAGATCGAAATAGCAGGCAACAAAGCTCACATCTGCCGCAATCAGCCGGTCGATGTGCTCGTTGATCGGCACATTGCCGGGCAGCATGGTCAAGGGGTTGGCGTAGCGCGCGGCATCAATTTGCATCTGGGTAATCGCGCGCAGTAATGCATGGCCACTGCCGACCCCCAGGTAAGAACCATTCTCGGCAACGATAAAACCATTGGATAAATGATGTGGTTCCATCCGGGTAATCAGGTCGCTCAGCGCATGCAAGCCCATATCGTGCTCAACGATCAGCGGCCTGCTGTCCATGAACAGGCTGCATGGTTTCTTGCCATACAACTCGCGCACATAAAGGCGCGCGAAACTGTCTACTATCGAATATCGGCTGATCAAACCCACGGGCGAGCCATGCTTGACCACCGGGATGGAATACAAATGCGGAGAGGATTCAAAGATGGCATAGACTTCATCGTTGGTCGTTTCTGGCGCCACGGGATCAAGATGCTCATGCAATCTACTGAGATTACCCATCAATCGTGACCCTGGCACAGCACTGGGAAACACACTCAGTTTTTTTGAAAGTATCAATTCATGTACATCCGGCGGAACGCCCGGCGAAAGGCTTGCAGCAGGACGGGCAAACAGATAGCCTTGCCCATAGGCGATCTTGAGGTCCTTGACGATGCTGAGCTGCGCCTGGCTTTCGATGCCTTCGGCGATAACCTTGGCTCCCGAGCATTCGGCAATGCGCTGAATCGATCGCACAAACTCAAGCTTGAGCGAGTCGTTATTGATGTTCTGGATAAAATGCTTGTCGATCTTGACGTAATCCGGGTGCAGTTCTGACCATAAGCGCAAGCTTGAAAATCCTTCACCCAGGTCGTCAATGGCGATTTCAAAACCCATCTTGCGATAATGCCCGGCAGCATTCTTGATACGCTGGTAATCGAAATTCGGCGTACTTTCAGTCAACTCGATCACGATTGTTCTCGGATCCAGGCCCAACTTGTGGGTATAAGCCAGGATGGCGGCGATATTTGTGGCGAATTGCGTAAAGGATTCAGGGCTGACATTGATGAACAGCCTGGAATGTGAGCCGAAACCACCAAAAGTCTCCAGTACCACTTCAGAGCTCAGTTGCTCGACAACCGCCAGCCGGTTGGCATTCTTCGCCGTCTCAAACAAAGTCAGGGGCATATGTAACTGGCTGTCCTGAGGCCCCCGGACCAGACCTTCATAGCCAAGCACCTCTGCATTTGCCAGATTGATGACCGGCTGAAAAACAGCGTGCAGACTACGATCATCAATAATCATATCCAGCTCATCGAAAACTGAACATGAACACCTATCGGCTATATCCATAAATTCCACATTCCCGCTGTTATCATTGCAGATTAAAAATATAATTTCTGGATCAACGGTCTTTGCTGGCCTTGCATAGTTTTTGCTATACAACATTAAACGCCAGTTGTGACAGTCTCATGAAAGTCATCGCCTGGCAGTCCTGAAAATCAATTGACCAATTACGTCAGGAGAAAAACAGCGTGACCGATCAAAACAATGATATGGAAACAAGCAGTGCTGTTTATAAGACCCTGCTCGAATCAACCAAGGCCATTCCATGGCAAATTGAGTGGAGCAGCCTGAAATTCACTTACATCGGCCCGCAGATAGAAGAGCTGCTGGGCTGGTCACCCTCAAGCTGGGTCAGCGTGGAGGACTGGGCATCCAGAATGCACCCGGATGACCGCGAATGGGTGGTGAATTTCTGCGTTGCGCAATCAAAGGCCGGTGCCGACCATGAGGCGGACTACCGGGCCCTCACCAACAAGGGCGAATATGTCTGGATCCGGGATGTGGTGCATGTGGTACGAAATGAGCAAGGCGAGGTGCAGTCGTTGATCGGCTTCATGTTTGATATCAGTGAACGCAAAAAGGCTGAGCATCAGTTGCTTAACCTGCAAAAAGAACTGGAAGAGCTTTCCTTCAAGGACGGCCTGACCGGCATTGCCAACCGGCGCATGTTCGATGCCATCATGGAAAAGGAATGGGCTAACGCAAAACGCAGCCAGCAGCCCTTGTCACTGATTCTGCTGGATATCGATTATTTCAAGCAATACAACGATGAATACGGCCATATTCAGGGGGATGACTGTCTCAGGCGGGTGGCGAAAGTCCTCGGGGCTGCAGCGTCCCGGCCACGCGATTTCTTCGCACGCTTTGGCGGTGAGGAGTTCGTGATTGTGTTGCCTGAGACTGATGAGAAATCAGCCGGAATCGTTGCGGAACGCTGCCGGGAGGGAATCCTGCAGGAGAACATCCCTCACGAAAAATCCCCGATCAGCCTGGCGCTGACCGTCAGCATGGGGGTTGGCTCCATCTTGCCAGCCCTGCATGAAGATGCACTGACCTTCATTGAGGAAGTGGACCGGCGGCTGTACCTGGCCAAGCAGCAAGGCCGTAACCGCATCGTCAGCAACAGCTAAGAATAGCCAGCCTTATCCTTTGTAAATCACGATAGCTGGTTTAGGGCAGCCAGACTCAGGATAACCAGGCTGCTCCTATAACGCCAGCGTGGTCGCCGCTACTGGAGATACTGACCACCACCTTATCGCGCAACACCGGTATCAGGTCCTGATTCAGGCGCTGATGGAAGGTTACAGCCATCAACGGCCAGGCCTGGCTCATGCCGCCGCCGATCACGATCTGTTTGATATCAAGCACCTTGAGAATGTGCGCCAATGCCTGCGCGAGTGTATTGGCGGCCAGATGATAGGCGTCGATAGCGGCCTGGTCGCCAGATTCCGCAAGCCTGGCAATGGCATTGGCATCCAGTTTTTTGCCCGTAGCGGTTTCATAACTGATGCTGACACCGCTGGCCGAGGCGTATTGCTCCATACAGCCACGATTGCCGCAGCCACAAAGCCGGCCGCCCGGCTCGACTATCAGGTGTCCTATTTCCATGGCGAAACCATGCTGACCGGCAAACGGCTGATGATTGACGACAAGCCCGCCACCAACACCAGTTCCCAAGCCGACATAGATCAGGCTATCCGCTGACTCCGGATGCAGTTTGTATTCGCCATAGGCAGCAGCCAATGCATCATTTTCAACGACGACCGGCCGCTTGATCAGGTGAGACACACACCCGGCGAGGTCGACATTGAGCAGACCGGGCAGATTGGGTGATTGCAACACCGTGCCATGTTCCGGATCGATAAACCCGGGAAAACCAATACCGACTGAGACCACTTCAGGAAACCGCTGCAGCATTTTCTGCAACGCCCCTGCCGTAATTTCAATGATGCGCTGCCATGCAACATCAGCTGGATTGGAATGACAGATTGCCGAAAAATCGGCGGCCTGGCGATATTCATCGATGATTTTCAAGCCATCGACCACTGCAATCCGCAGATTGGTGCCGCCGACGTCAACGCCGATACGCAGGCTCATTGGCCAGCCTCATGCAGAACCGTCAGCGAATCCATATGTTCAATCTGCATCGGCAACCGTTGGCACAACACGAATGGCTATCGCCAGATCTTCAACCAGCGTATCGGACGGCCATTCCAGTACCATCGTCACAGCCTGCATGATCTTCTCGAAACCGGCCTCGGATTGCGACACGCTAAAATGCGGATAGCTGGAAAAAACGCAGGCAAGGTTGCTGTGCAGATGAACGGCACCGCCCAGCACTTCATCCTCCAGGGCGATTTCCTTCAGCCCAGCAAAACTCAGCAGCTGACCAAACCCGCATGGGATATTCTCGCCGATGCGGAAACGGCCTGCAGGGCCGTCACAACTCGGCATGGCCAGATTGATCTCGACCTTGAATGAACCGCGAGGCAACTTGGTAAACTTGTACTGCACCAGCAAGGTATCCTTGTTCAGGCTGAGCTTCTTGCCGATCTTGCCGCCATTCAGGCTGGCACAAAAATCCAGTGAGGTTTTACTCGAAGTCGGCCGACGATAGACAACCGGTTTTTCACCCACAGCCTCGTCCTGCCAGAAATCAATGAACATGGTCTTGCGGTAGGCGTCGACCGCCAGGTCGGCCTCGATGATCTCGTGCTTGGAACTCATGCGTTCATGCGGGTTTGAAATGCCGCTGCCACTCATCTGATGGTCCGGCTGGGCATGTACCTTACGGTGATAATGTTCGGCCTGCCTTGTCAGCGTATCACCGAAGTTATGACGCAATGGATAGGAATCAAACTCACAGATCGAAGCCGTGCCATCCAGCCGGGCAACCACCTGCAACTGTCCGTTCTGCAGGAATGCTTCATCGAAGCCATCCATATCCAGGTCCTGCAAAACCTTGTATGGGCGTTCCGTCACGGCATCCAGCATGGATTCCAGATGCAGCATGGCATGGTAAACAGCACGTCGCAGATGCGGCAGGTACAAACCGCCAAACAACCCGTGCCAATAGGCGTCATTGGCCTGGCATTCATAAAGTGCAGCATGCATCTCGGCAGTCTGCTTGTTGACGGGCAAGTCATGAAAACGCCCGGAAAGATTGAGCATGCGTTTGTGCATCCAGTTCGATTCCGGGTAACGCATGAAAAAATTGCGCCAGATGCCGCCGCGAATAAAGGGTTTGGTCACTTCATAACGGTTATTGTGCTTTTCCTGCTGTACCAGGTCCGCATAGTGGTGCGCCGCCGGAACCGGCAAGGTCCATTCATTCATTTCAATGTAGGAAGCCGTCGGCAGGTAAACCACGCCTTTGGTTTTGGCCATGGCATGGTAATCGCTGTAGCGCATGGGCTTGATGATATCCGAATGCAGCACGCCTTCAATGAAGTTACGCAGCCAGCCGCGTTCATAGACCCATTCGTAAGTCTCAGGCCAGATACCGAACTTCTCAATGTCGTCAAAGTAAATGGCTGCTGCCTGCTTGCTCTCATCAGCCAGGCTCTCAAGGTAGCCCACCACCTCTTCCGCTGGCGAAAAAGGCAGGCGATAGCGCAGCGCTTCCGAAATGGGGAACAGGTCTATACGATGGCCATCCTCCTCAGTGGAGAAAAAGCCGCCGAGTGCATCCCTGTCCTTGCCGGTGCACATGAAGTGGTAATCATCCACCGTCACATAGCGAATACCAGCCTGTGACAGCGCCGGGACCACCGTTGATTCCCACACGCGCTCGGTGAGCCAGGCACCATGTGGCACCTCACCCAGCTCTTTATGCAGGCAGGCAGACAAACGCTTGATCTGCCCTACCCTGTCATTGGAAGGGATGGCCGCCAGCACGGGCTCGGTGAAACCCGCCCCGAACAGTTCGGCCTGTTCTCGCACTACCATCTCTTTCAGCAGTGCCATATCTTCAGGGTAATGCTTCAACATGTATTCAAGCAACCAGCCACTGATGTGGATAGCAAAGCGAAAATCCGGGTATTGATGCAGCACGCGCAAAAACGGACCGTAACAGCGGACATGGGCATCGTCCAGGACCGATTCAAAATTCCCGACCGGTTGATGCGCATGCACCCCTAACAACAAAGCAACTGATTTAGCCAAGTCTCTGCTCCTCGCAGAATGTTGATGAAATTATTAGAGTCCCTGAAATCAGACTTCCTGCCCACGTCGCATGGTGCCGCCAACTGCCGGTTCCCCGTTACCGATACTGATTGGCTTGTTGAGTATGCTCGGCACCGGCAACTTGAGCAGGTGGTAGAGATTGCTCAGGTTGCGCCGGTACAGGCGGTCGAAGCTGTCAACACTCATGGCCGAGTTATAGTCACCGAACCACCAGAACCAGTCCGAACCTTCGCATATCGCCAACTGACGCTCGCAGGCAGCTTTCTCTTCCAAGCCCAGCAGATTTGACTGCATGACCTTGTCATAGTCTTTTTTGGCATTACAAAGCAGGTCCCAGCCGAAGTTCTTCTCAGGCGAGCCGATCCAGGTGCTGAAACTGCCGTAAACCCAGCTGCCGGCCGCCACGGCAGGCAAATCCGCCATACTGACCAACTTATCCTTGCACTTGGCCAGGATATCGCTGAAGGTAGTCATCTCTATGCAGGGATGCGCAGACAAGGCCTGATAAAGCTCGCTCAGGAAGTAGTAACCATTGTATGGATAGTATTCCCAGGCGTTCTCGCCATCGAGAATGACACTAACCACACGATGTTCATGCTTGGGCGTCGTTTTCTGAATGTGCTCAAGCGTGCTGATGAAATCCCGCACAGCATCATTCGAATGCAAATTGGAGTACTCGAAACCGATCTTGTCCGACAACAGGTCATCGCGGAAGAAACAGGCGATATCGCGCATGCCGTCCGTGATGCGATAAGGTTTATATAGATAATCAGCACGCGGCGGCAAATCTGAAGTCTGGAACGACTTGTACAGGCTGTTGGCCAGCACCCCCTCACCTGTCGCCGCCCATTGCACCCCATGCTCCGCCATCAAGGAGAGTGCTGAATGTGAAACACCGCCTTCTGCGGGCCACATGCCTGCCGGCTCTTCACCGAACCTCCGGGCATGTGAAACCTGCGCCCGTTTGATATGCGCCTCTGCACGCTCCCTGCCACCGGGATACAGACTGTTGCGCGGCAACGGTGCATAGGGCATGGCATCGCGCGTGGACCTGAAATCCAGCAACAAAGGCAGTATGGGGTGATGGTGCGGTGTAGATGAAATCTCGATCTGGCCGCTTTTTTGCAGCTTTTTGTAACGCGGAATCAGGCCCGCTATCAATTCACCGATCAAGTCGAACAGCTTGAGGCGGTCATCCAGGCTGAACTGGAAGCCTTTGGTCATCAGGCTTTGAACCAGCGCATTCTCCCGGCGAATACTCTCGCCAGTCCAGGCCAGGTGATACCAGACCAGCAAATCGGCCTTGTACTGGGCGGAAAGGTAGTTGAACGGCGTCGCACTCTCCGATTCAAGTGTCTTGAAGATATTGTAGAGCCGCTGGTAATGCACAAACGGCGACAACATCTTCTCGTGGTGGCTCTTGAAACAGCTCTGGATAATCAACTCACAGCGATCATCCGACAGGTTATTCAGGTCCTTTTCCGCCAGCAATGCCAAAAGTGGGTCGCGTATCTGGCCGGTCCTGAACTGATCTGAATAATCCTCGAGTTGATCGAGCAACACCGGCACAAAATTGAAAGTCGCCCGTGCTGCCGGGTTGGCCTCCAGATGGTAGGCCATGTCGGTGTAATCCTTGATCGCATGGAGGTAGGTCCAGGGCAGGACATACTCTCCGGTGATGGTGTCGCGATAATCTGGCTGATGCATATGCCAGTAAAGGTTGAGATAAAGCTTAGGTGACGCAGGCATTGGCAAAACCTTTATTTCTGAAAATGAATCATTCTAGTGCGATGCACAAGGCAGCACATTTTTGCGTTAGCGCGCGTAGTGTGTTTCCTGCCCCAACATCTCCGATGTCACCAATGTGATGCCATTGGGCGACACATGGAAGCGTTTCCGGTCTTCATCCGGGTTGACGCCAATCTGCATGCCTTCAGGTATTCTGGTGGCCTTGTCGACAATAACGTTTTTCAACACTGCGTTACGCCCGACTTCAACCCTGGGCAGCAATACTGCACCTTTGATCTCGCAGTAGCTATGCACACGCACATTTGAAAACAGTACCGAACTGTTCACCATCGAACCGCTAATCAGGCAGCCGCCCGAAACCAGCGAATCGGTTGCGCCGCCGCAACGGCCCTTGTCGTTAAACACGAACTTGCACGGCGGCAATTGCTCCTGATATGTCCAGATCGGCCAGGTGTGGTCATAGAGGTTCAGTTCAGGCACCACCTTGGTCAGCTCCATATTAGCTTCCCAGTAAGCATCTATCGTACCAACATCACGCCAGTAGTAATTGCCATTGGCTGCACCTACGCAGCTGTCGGTGAATTTATGGGAGCAGACCCGGTATTTCTTGATCAGGTAAGGAATGATGTCGTGCCCAAAATCGTGCGCTGAATTACGGTCATCGGCATCACGAATCAGCTGTTCGTACAGGAATGAGGCGTTGAACACATAGATGCCCATGCTGGCAAAAGCCTGGGTGGGGTCATCCGGCAAAGGGTCGGGATTCGGCGATTTTTCCTGAAAGTCGATCACGCGCGAATTCTCGTCAACCTTGAGCACACCAAAGGCCTTGGCCTCTTCAATCGGCACATTGATGCAAGCGATGGTCATATCGGCTTTGTTACGCACATGGTCTGCCAGCATCTGGCCATAATCCATTTTGTAGATATGGTCGCCGGCCAATACCAGGACATATTCCGGCGTCATCATGCGCAGGATATCGAGGTTCTGGAACACGGCGTCCGCGGTACCCTTGTACCACTCTTCCTCTATACGCTGCTGCGCCGGCAACAGTTCCACGAACTCGTTGAACTCACCGCGCAGGAAGCCCCAACCGCGTTGAATGTGCTGAATCAGGCTATGTGATTTGTATTGGGTGACAACGCCAACCCGCCGGATACCGGAATTGATGCAATTGGAGAGGGGGAAATCAATAATGCGGAACTTGCCGCCGAAAGGAACAGCAGGCTTGGCTCGCCAGTTGGTCAGGTCTTTTAATCGACTTCCACGGCCGCCAGCAAGAATAAGTGCCACCGTATTTTTTGTTAACGCACTTATGAAACGAGAAGAAGTTAAATCATGCTGCATTTTGAGCTCTCCTGATTTATAGTTTGGCATAGCCGAATGCAAAACAAGTAGTAGTAACAGGCTGTCCCGCCCTTTATCCTCCTGCTTTGAAACCATTATAGGCGCGAAATTTGGCTGGAATCTAGTAGAATCAAGCGGTATTCCAAAATTTATTCTTTGAAGAGAAAAACCTTGCCCAAGCCCAAACAGGATATTCAGCAGAAGCTTATTCTTGATGCAAAACATCATGACCCATTCGCCTATCTGGGACTGCATGATGCTCCAAAGGGTGAAACTGCCAACCAGGTCTACCGGGCGTTCCTGCCTTACGCAGAACGCGCCTGGCTCAAGACCGCACAGGGCTGGGACCCACTTACCCGCATACACGCCAATGGCCTGTTCGAATGGCACGGAGACGGGCTTGTTCGCCCTTGCCTGCTGCGCATCGAATCCGGCGGCAACAGCTACGAACAGCATGACCCCTATTCATTCCCTTCCAGCCTGACCAGCGATGAGGTTTACCTGTTCAGCCAGGGCCGCTTGCTGCAGGCACATCAAACCCTTGGGGCACACCTGATCGAACAGCATGGCATCAACGGGGTACGTTTTGCGGTCTGGGCCCCCAATGCTGAGCGTGTGAGTGTGATCGGCAATTTCAACCAATGGGATGGGCGTGTGCACCCGATGCGTGTCCACGGCTCCAGCGGCATCTGGGAAATCTTTATCCCCAGTCTCGGCATCGGCGAACTGTACAAGTTCGAGATTCGCAACCGCGACACAGGCAATATCCACATCAAAACAGACCCTTACGGCTTCAGTTTTGAGCAAAGACCCGGCACTGCTGCCAAAGTAACCTCACTCACCCATCACACATGGCAGGATAGTGACTGGATGCAGAAGCGGGCGACCATCGACTGGCTGCATACGCCGTTCAACTTTTATGAGGTTCACCTGGGTTCATGGCAGCGCAATGAACAGGGTTATTTCCTCAATTACCGCGAACTTGCCGCAGACCTGATTCCTTACGTCAAGGAAATGGGCTATACGCATATTGAGTTACTGCCAGTATCGGAGCATCCACTCAATGAATCCTGGGGCTATCAGACCACCGGCTATTTCGGTGTCACTAACCGCTTCGGCACGCCGGACGACCTGCGCTTTTTTGTCGACGCCTGCCACCAGGCCGACATCGGCGTCATCCTGGACTGGGTGCCGGGCCACTTCCCCAAGGATGACTGGGCATTGGCCAGATTTGACGGCACAGCCCTTTACGAACACGAAGACCCGCGGCTGGGCGAGCATCAGGAATGGGGCACCTATGTCTTCAATTACGGCCGCAATGAAGTACGCAACTTCCTGCTGGCCAACGCCAATTACTGGCTCAATGAATTCCATATAGACGGCCTGCGCGTGGATGCCGTTGCTTCCATGCTCTACCTGGACTATGCCCGCAAGCATGGCGAATGGTTACCCAACCAGTATGGCGGCCGCGAAAACCTGGATGCCATCGAATTCCTCAAGCAACTGAACGTTATGGTGCATGAGGACTTCCCAGGAGCACTGACCATCGCGGAAGAATCGACCGCCTGGCCGATGATTTCAAGACCGGTATATCTGGGTGGCCTCGGCTTCTCCATGAAGTGGAACATGGGCTGGATGAACGACACGCTGAGTTACATCGCAGAAGACCCGATACACCGTCGTTACCACCACGACAAGCTGACTTTTGGCCAGCTCTACGCCTACAGCGAGAATTTCGTACTGCCCTTCTCGCATGATGAAGTGGTGCATGGCAAGCATTCCCTGCTGGACAAGATGCCAGGCGACACCTGGCAAAAATTTGCCAATCTGCGCCTGTTGCTGACTTACCAGATGACCACACCGGGCAAGAAACTCAACTTCATGGGCAACGAGTTCGGTCAGGGCCGGGAATGGAACGTCAACGCCAGCCTCGATTGGCATCTGCTCAACACCCACTGGCACAAAGGCGTGCAGCTTACCGCCAAGGACCTGAACCATTTGTACCGCAATGAGCAATCGCTGTACGAGCTGGATTTTGAATCCCAGGGCTTTGAATGGGTCGATTGTTACGATTCCGACCAGTCGGTCATCAGTTATGCGCGCCGGGCAGACGATGGCAGTTTTGTCCTGGTGATACTAAATTTCACCCCGGTTGTGCGCGAATCCTATCGACTGGGCGTGCCAACCGCAGGGCATTACGCGGAGCTGTTCAACAGCGATGCTGCCTGCTATGGCGGCAGCAATCAGGGCAACGGTGCCGGAGTCGATTCGGAACCGGTGCCGTGGATGCATCATCCACAATCGATTGTTGTCACATTGCCGCCTTTAGCTGGGGTGATATTTAAGTTAAAATGAAAGGCTATAAAATACTGCTTAGTAATAAAACCAATCAAATAACCACACACTAAATGACAAACCCTACCAATTTTCCTGTCTGGCAGGCTCTGGCCGAGCATCAGAAAGAAGTCTTCCCGCTACACATGCGGGATTTGTTTGAAAAAGAACCGGATCGTTACCAGAAATACTCCCTGCGATTCGACGACATGTTGCTCGACTATTCAAAGAACCGCATTACCGACAAAACCCTGTCACTGCTGTTCCAGCTCGCGCGTGACATGAATCTGGAAAGCATGCGCGACAAGATGTTCACCGGTGAAAAAATCAATTTCTCCGAACATCGCGCGGTTTTGCACACAGCGCTGCGCAACCGCAGCAACACCCCGGTTTATGTCGACGGCAAGGATGTCATGCCCGACGTCAATCGTGTGCTTGCCCAGATGCGCGACTTCAGCGAACGTGTGCGCAACGGCAGCTGGAAAGGCTTTACCGGCAAGAAAATTACCGACGTGGTGAATATCGGCATTGGTGGCTCCGACCTCGGTCCACTGATGGCCTGCAATGCGCTCAAACCCTATGCATCGCCAGACCTCAATGCCCACTTTGTGGCCAACGTCGATGGGGCGCATTTGGCCCGGACACTGGAAGTCTGCAATCCTGAAACGACACTGTTCATCGTCGCTTCCAAAACCTTTACCACCCAGGAAACCATGACCAATGCCCGTTCAGCGCGCGCCTGGTTCCTGGAGCGTGCCAGCAAGCCTGAAGATGTCTCCATGCACTTCGTAGCGCTGTCCACCAATGCCAAGGCAGTGAAAGATTTCGGCATCGATACCGCCAATATGTTCGAGTTCTGGGATTGGGTCGGCGGCCGCTATTCACTTTGGTCAGCCATCGGCCTGTCCATTGCCCTCTATATCGGCATGGACAACTTTGAAGACATGCTGGCTGGCGGCCATGAGATGGATCAGCATTTCCGCACCACTCCGCTGGAACAGAACATGCCGGTCATCATGGGCCTGATCGGTCTCTGGTATAACAATTTCTTCGACACCGAAACACATGCCATCCTGCCATACGACCAGGGCCTGTCACGCTTCACGGCTTATCTGCAGCAGGCAGACATGGAAAGTAACGGCAAGTTTGTTGACCGTGACGGCAAGAAGATCAGCTACAGCAGCGGCCCCATTATCTGGGGTGAAGCCGGCACCAACGGACAGCATGCCTTCTATCAGCTGATCCATCAAGGCAACAAGTTGATCCCTTGCGACTTCCTGATGCCAATCAAGAGTCATTACGCTGTCGGCAACAATGGTGACGAGCACCACAAGATCCTGCTGGCCAACATGCTGGCGCAAACCAAGGCGCTGATGCAGGGCAAGACCCCGCTGGAAGTCAAGCATGAGATGGAAGCCATGGGCATGAGCGACGAAGAGATTCGTAACGTGCTGCCACATCGCGTCTTCGGCGGCAACCGCCCAACCAACAGCATCCTGTTCGAGAAATTGACGCCAAGAACGCTGGGCAGGCTGATTGCCTTGTACGAACACAAGATCTTTGTACAAGGCATCATCTGGCACATCAACTCCTTTGACCAATGGGGTGTGGAGTTCGGCAAACAGCTGGCACAGGGCATCCTGCCGCAACTGCTGGCAGGAGCCCCGGCAACCGACCTGGATTGCTCAACCAACGGGCTGATCAATTACATCCATTCCAAATAACCCATCTGGAATAACAGCAAACAAAAAGCCCCGATTGTGAAAACAATCGGGGCTTTTTGTTTAACGCTTGCGACTTATTGCATACGCAGGTTACCCAGAGAAATATGATTCGCCATGGTAGCACCCAGGCGCTTGGCAAAGCGTGAGGCAAAGTCTTCCCTCACTGTGAAATCGACAATTTTCTCCTGCTTGATCACTTCGCGGGCGACATATTCAGAACTACCCAGAGCATCAGCCAGACCCATCTTGATGCTGGTCTCACCCGTCCAGAAAAGGCCACTAAAAGTCTCCGGCGTCTCCTTCAAGCGATCACCGCGACCTTCGCGCACAACGTCAATGAACTGCTGATGTACTTCATCCAGCATGCTCTGCGCGAATTTCTGATGCAGTTCATTGGGGGGTGAGAAAGGATCAAGAATCGCCTTGTTCTCACCTGCCGTCATCAACCTGCGCTCCACACCAAGCTTTTCCATCGTGCCGGTAAAACCGAAGCCATCCATCAGCACGCCGATGGAGCCGACGATACTGGCCTTGTCCACATAGATCTTGTCTGCCGCCGCAGCGATGTAATAACCGCCGGAAGCACAAATATCCTCGACCACAGCATAGACCGGCACATCCGGGTGCAACTTGCGCAAGCGCTTGATCTCGTCATTAATCAGCCCGGACTGCACAGGACTGCCACCAGGGCTGTTGATACGCAGTATCAGGCCTTTAGTGCCCTTGCTCTCAAATGCGGCCTGCAAGCTGGAAATGACTGCGTCGGCACTCACCTCCTCGCCGCTGCCAATCACCCCCTGAATATCGATCAGTGCCGTATGATCAAGCTTGGGCACGCTACCCTTACCTATCCAGTCCATACCGACAAACAGCAGTACGAATAAATAGATAAAAGTCAGTGACTTGAAGAAGACCCCCCACAGACGCGCACGGCGTTGCTCATTGATCGCTGAAAACGCCAGCTTTTCCAAGGTCTTGCGTTCCCAATCCGGGTCGTTCTGCTGAAATTCAGCCATGTTAATTGTTTCCTTCTATTCCTGAGCTTTAAACAATACTATCTAATTGAATCATAATTTCACCATTGCATTCCTGCACAGGGATTTTTTCCAGCCCTCTGCCCTTGCAAGGTCCCATCACACAGTGGCCGGTTTCTGGCTCATAGTGAGCGCCGTGCGTCGCACAGATCAGGTAATTCCTGGTGGTGTTGAAAAAATCACCTTCATTCCAGTCCAGCTCCACAGGCAGGTGAGCACATCGATTGACATAGGCCTGCACCACGCCATTGTAGCGCACGACAAAGCCGGTGGTACGCTCTCCGAGTTCCGGCAACGCAAAACGCACGCCATGATTACGCTCCTGCACATCTTCGCTGCGGCAGATGACACGTTTACGTTCAGGCATGTTCGCGCAACCACATATCCAGCACAGCAAACCGGTCAAAACAGGCCAGCGGCTGGTGTTTCTTCAACTCCGATTCAGGATGCGCCCCGTAAGTCACTGCAAGGCTGGACACGCCGGCATTGCTTGCCATCTGCAAATCATAACTGGTATCGCCGATCATCAGTGTACGTTCCGGTTCGGCACCCAATTCATCCATCAGTTCATGCAGCATCTGCGGATGCGGCTTGGAAAAACACTCATCCGCACAACGCGTCGCATGCATGAAATCGGTAAGCCCCGTTTTCGCCAGTGACTTATTGAGACCATTGCGCCCCTTGCCGGTGGCTACCGCCAACATAAAACCGGCCCCGCTCAAATATTCCATAGCCGTCATCACCCCTTCAAACAAAGGCGTCTCTTCATCACGTGCATAATAATGATAGCGATAGCGTGCAACCAGCTGCTGATACTGCATGTTATCAAGCTCACCAAACAAGGCATGTACCGCCTCCGCCAGCCCCAAACCTATGATATGGCTGGCAGCCGTTGGTTCCGGCACCGGCAATCCGGCATCAGCGCTGGCCTCGCGCATACAGTCAACAATCATTTGGGTGGAATTGGCCAGTGTGCCGTCCCAGTCAAAGACAATCAGATCGTATTGCTCAGGCATGCGATTCCGCCTCCAACTGCTTGAGGAAACGTTCAAGCTCCGGCGGCAGAGGTGCGACCAGCTTGAGCTTTTCGCCGGAAACAGGATGCCTGAGACTGGTTTCTGCGGAATGCAGGAACATGCGTTTCAAACCGCGTTTTTGCATCGCCTTATTGACGGCAAAATCGCCATACTTGTCATCGCCAGCAATCGGGAAGCCCAAATGCGCCAGCTGCACACGCAGCTGATGTGTACGTCCGGTAACCAGTTGCGCCTCTAGCAGGCTGAACTCGCCAAAACTTTTTCGCAGATAGAAAACCGTTTCCGATTCCTGTCCGTCCTCCTGCACCGCCACCCTGCGTTCACCGCTAGGTAGCACATACTTGTGCAATGGCAGGATGACGCGTTTCTTTTTCTCGGTCCAATCGCCGTGTACCAGCATCAGGTAACGCTTGTCGGTCTGATTGTTTCTGATGGCATCGTGCAGCTGCACCAGCGCTGCCCGCTTCTTGGCCAGCATCAGGATGCCGGAAGTCTCGCGGTCCAGGCGGTGTACCAGTTCCAGAAATTTGGCCTTGGGCCGTTCCAGGCGCAGCTGCTCAATCACCCCGCGGCTAATACCACTGCCGCCATGCACAGCGAAACCTGCCGGTTTATCGATAACCAGCATGGCATCGTCTTCAAAGACGATATTCTTCTCGAACCTGGATGCCTGACCGGGCTTGAGTTCGCCGCCTGCCGTCTTCTCAGCCATACGGACCGGCGGGATGCGCACGACGTCATCCATCAGCAGCTTATAGCTGGCATCCGCACGTTTGCCGTTTACGCGAACCTCGCCACTGCGCAAAATACGATAGATGTGGCTTTTGGGGACACCCTTGAGAGTTTTGGCGAGAAAATTGTCAATACGCTGTCCGGCACTCCCCTCATCGATGGTGTGCATGGTCACGCTCAACTTATTATCCGCAAGTGGCTGACTTAATTTACTAATACTTGCTTTGCTTATATTGGTCATCTCGCCTATACTACGTTTGCATTTGAAAAAATTACGAACCGAATGCGCTGATTCTTGATTTAACCGCTCAGGCGCTTATTCGAGAATACATTAAATGAAACAACAAATACCTTGGTTAACTCGCTCGCCAAATAAAATAAGTAGCGAATTTGTCACAAATTTATTGCGCTCTAGCCACCGCAGATGATGTTGCCAATGCAATGCGCGGTAAGAGTTAGCTGGAAATATGGAATTTTAGCCGATATTGTCGGCTTAGCCGAGATACAGTTTCAAACAGAACCAACGCACAGAGATTAACCACTTATCGTTTACGAGAAATTTCGTTAACTAATTCAATCTGTTACCTCATATCGAGAACAGGTAGTTTCCAGCGACCTCACCATGGTGAGTGTATCCAAAATCGCGGAAACAGGCCTTGAAATGGCCATGTGTTAGTCAAAAGCGCTTCTGCGTGTGCAACACGCTTGCACACCGCTGCTCGTGCTAACTTGCGGTTATCCTGCACCTTACAGTCAGGCTGCCGCTTAAAATCTGAATCCTGATTTACAAATCCGGATACCAGCGATTCTCACCTGCCTTTGCAGCAGCCTCAAACGCCCGCCGGGAGCGCGGGAGTCATTCAATGAAACGCATGTTATTCAATGCGACGCAGTCGGAAGAATTACGCGTCGCCATCGTCGATGGGCAAAAACTCATCGATCTCGATATCGAAACCGCCGGCAAGGAACAATGCAAAAGCAATATCTATAAAGGTGTCATCACCCGTATAGAACCTTCGCTCGAAGCTGCATTCGTCAATTACGGCACTGACCGTCACGGTTTTCTGCCTTTCAAGGAAGTCGCTCGCAGCTACTTCCTGAAGGAAGTCGAAGGCGGCCGTGCACGTATTCAGGACGTCCTGAAAGAAGGCCAGGAACTCATCGTCCAGGTCGACAAGGACGAACGCGGCAACAAGGGTGCTGCCCTCACCACCTTTATCTCCCTGGCTGGCCGCTACCTGGTCCTGATGCCGAACAATCCTCGCGGCGGTGGTGTCTCACGCCGCATCGAAGGCGAAGACCGCAACGAACTGCGCGACACCATGGCCCAATTGGAAGTACCGAACGGCATGAGCATCATCGCCCGTACCGCCGGCATCGGCCGCAGCCTGGAAGAACTGCAGTGGGACCTCAACTACCTGCTGCAACTGTGGACCGCCATTGAAGGCGCATCCACCATCCAGGCCGGCGCTTTCCTCATTTATCAGGAAGGCAGCTTGGTCATTCGCGCCATCCGCGATTACTTCCAACCGGATATCGGCGAGATCCTGATCGATACTCCTGACATCCATGAGCAGGCCGTACAGTTCATGAACCACGTCATGCCGGGCAATGTCGCTCGCGTGAAGCTCTATCAGGACGAGATCCCGCTGTTCTCCCGTTTCCAGATCGAACACCAGATCGAGACAGCCTTCTCTCGTGAAGTGCGTCTGCCTTCCGGCGGCGCCATCGTCATCGACCACACGGAAGCCCTGGTCTCCATCGACGTCAACTCAGGCCGCTCCACCAAGGGCGCTGATATTGAACAGACCGCATTCAACACCAACCTGGAAGCGGCAGAAGAAGTTGCGCGCCAATTGCGCCTGCGTGACTTGGGTGGCTTGGTCGTCATCGACTTCATCGATATGGAAAGCCAGCGCAACCAGCGCGAAGTGGAAAACCGCCTTCGCGATGCGCTGCATTACGACAGGGCGCGCGTACAAACCGGCAAGATCTCGCGTTTTGGCCTGCTAGAGTTATCGCGTCAACGCCTGCGCCCAAGTCTCGGTGAATCGAATCATATGCCTTGCCCTCGCTGTCATGGTACCGGCCACATTCGCGGCATAGAATCCACTGCATTGCATATCCTGCGCATCACCCAGGAAGAAGCAATGAAGGAAAACAGCGCCCTGATCCAGGTACAACTGCCGGTTGAAGCAGCGACTTTCCTTCTCAACGAAAAGCGTGCGGACATCCACAAGATAGAACAGCGCATGGGCGTCGAAGTGGTGCTGATTCCGAATATCCACATGGAAACACCAAACTACACCATTACCCGTGTACGTACCGACGATGTAACTGAAGAAGTTGGCCGCGCAAGCTACCAGATGGTGGAACTGCCAAATGAAGAAGAAGCTCTTAGTACCAAGCAGGAACCCAAGCCAGTCAAAGCTGAGGCCGCAGTAAAAGGCATCACGCCAGCATCACCCGCCCCTACATCCAAGAGCCCCGTGCCCAAGACACGCAAAACACCAGGCGTGGTCGGACGTATCCTCGGCTGGTTGGGTCTGGGCGAGAAGAAAGAAAGCGATAGCACGGAATTTTCTCAACGCCGTGATGCCGGACGTGGCAATCGCCGTACTCGCAACGGCCGTAGCGGCCGTAATGCGGAACGTGGTGAGCGCCAGCAAGGCAATGCAGGCGCTGATCGTAGTGCCAGTGCTGCAGCAGGTAGCGGTGAACGCAGTAATCGCCAACCACAACGTCCACAGCAGGCAAATCGCAATGAACGTGCCGACCGTACACAGGCGGAACGTCCCCAGACTGAGCCGAAACCGGCGCTTGCCACAGCCACGCCTGAAGGTGGAGAACAACGCAGCCGCCGCAGCAGAGGCAACCGGCGCGATCGCGGACCACGTGGCGAAAATGCACAGCGCGAAAATGTTCAACAACAAGCCCAGGCAACTGCTAGTAGTGCAGAGGCCGCAGCCAGCAAGGAAGCTATTGAAGTCACCAAGGCTCCAGTAACTGCACCGGCCGCAGAAATCGTTACCAGCAAAGCCGTGGCTGAAGCTGCACCAGTTGAAGTAACACTGACTGCACAGCCTGCAATTGAGGCAAAGGTTGAAGCCGCACCGAAAGCAGCGAAACCTGCAAAAGAGGAAAAGGCAAAGCCGGCAGAAACTACTGAAGTTAAAACCAAGGCTGTTGAAACCAAGGCCGTTGAGACGAAGAGCAGCGCCGAAACCAAAACAGAGGCTGTAGAAGCCCCTGTTGCAGAGAAAGCCGAGAAAAAGTCACGTGCACCCCGCCGTCGCAAACCGGCGGAAGACAAACCGGTAGACTTGACGGCTAGTGGACTACAACTGGTTGAAACCAAAGGTGAACCCGTCAAGGTTGAGAAAGCAGCTGAAGCAACGCCAGCGAAACCAAAAACTCGCAAGCCTGCAGCGTGGCAACAAAAAGGCACCGAACAAGCACAGGAAGAACCACTGGTGATTGTTCAAACCCAGAAGTAATTGACCTTGAAGTATCAGGTCTCAATAAAAAGCCCCGGAAACGGGGCTTTTTATTGATCGGCGCTATTTATTTAGAGTTATTTACGCGGCTTATTTATCGACATTTTGCCAACACGCAGCATGTTTACGGATTACGCAGGCTGGAATAGACTACAAAAAATAGAATAAGAATTAAGGTATCGACTTCATGAACCCAGCCCCAGCCAATAACCAGGAAATCCCGCAAGATGTCGTCCAGGCTATCGAAAACGGCAACATGATAAAGGCAATCAAATTGCTGCGTGAACATACCGGACTTGGTTTAAAGCAATCCAAGGAACTGGTGGAGGCCTACACCAAGGATCATCCCGCCAGCTCCCAACCCATACGGCGGGGCGACAGCAATGGCCTGAAGATTCCTGTCATCGCCCTCATCATCTGCATCTACCTGCTGTACCGGTTTCTGTTCAAGTAAGGTCATATCGAGCAATGCCATGAAACGCCTACATGACCTTCTGGCATTTGGCCTCTCCGGTCTGGCCGGCTTGGCGGTTTGCTTGACGATTGCCAGTATAGGTAACCGCAACGAAGCCTGGGATAGCGACCTCTACTACACTACAGGCATCCCCATCATGGGCCTGTTCATATTCACCATCAGTTTCCTCTTTCCCATCAAACCCTGGCGCTGGACTCTGGCAATGGCGGCCGGACAGTTCGCCTCTGCGCTGATCAACGGCAGTTCACTGTCACTATGGCCCTTGGCACTGATATTCATGACAGTGGTATCCACCCCGCAATTCATCGCAGGCTGGCTCGGCGCCAAACTGGCACAACGCTATTCGGTCAAGGGCTGATCCGGGATCTCGGCACCGTAGAACTTTGCCTTGAGTTTCTTCAGCTGGTCGCGATATTCGGCCGCTTTTTCAAACTCGAGGTTCTGCGCACTATCGTGCATGGCTTTTTCCAGACGTTTCATCTCTTTCAGTATCTGCTTCTCGCTCAAGGCCTCGTAATGCGCCTGATCCTGCGCAGCCTTCTGTTCGCGCTTGGCTTCATCCTTGTCATAGACACCGTCAATGATGTCCTTGATGCGCTTGCTGACGCCCCTGGGCACAATGCCATGCTCTGCATTGAA
Source organism: Betaproteobacteria bacterium HGW-Betaproteobacteria-8 (assembly GCA_002842135.1). Next base: position 31,409 of record PHCD01000007.1, read on the forward strand.
CGCCATCTGCTTCTTGCGCCGACGCTCGGTCTCGTCTATCGCCAATTTCATCGAACGTGTGATTCTGTTGGCATAGAAGATCACCTTGCCATTGAGGTTACGCGCGGCACGGCCGGAGGTCTGGATCAGTGAACGCTCCGAACGCAGAAAGCCTTCCTTGTCGGCATCCAGCACCGCCACCAGGGACACTTCCGGAATATCCAGGCCTTCACGCAACAGGTTGATACCAACCAGCACATCGAACTCGCCGAGACGCAAGTCGCGGATAATCTCCACCCGTTCCACGGTATCGATATCGGAATGCAGGTATCGCACCTTGACACCGTGTTCGGCCAGATAATCCGTCAAATCCTCTGCCATGCGCTTGGTCAGCGTCGTCGCCAGCACCCGCTCCTGCACCGCCACTCTCAGCTTGATTTCCGACAGCAGATCGTCCACCTGCGTATCGGCCGGCTTGACGATAATCTCCGGATCGATCAGCCCGGTCGGCCGCGCAATCATTTCCACCACCTGCTCCTGATGGGTACGCTCATATTCAGCCGGCGTGGCCGAAATGAACACGCACTGGCGCATGATCTTCTCGAACTCCTCAAACTTGAGCGGCCGGTTATCCAGCGCCGAAGGCAGGCGGAAGCCGTAATCCACAAGATTCTCCTTGCGCGAACGGTCGCCCTTGTACATGCCGCCTACTTGCGGCACGGTGACGTGGCTTTCGTCGATGATCATCAGCGCGTTCTCAGGCAGGTAATCAATCAGCGTCGGCGGCGCATCGCCCGGCATACGGCCGGTAAGATGACGGCTATAGTTCTCAATGCCCTTGCAGAAGCCGATCTCGTTCAGCATCTCCAGATCGAAGCGCGTGCGCTGTTCGATACGTTGCGCCTCGACCAGCTTGTTGTTCTTGATAAAGAAATCCACGCGCTCACGCAGTTCCTGCTTGATCGTTTCCATCGCACGCAAGGTCGCCTCGCGCGCCGTCACGTAATGGCTGGAGGGGAAAATGCGGAAATTGTGAATCTTGTTATGAATCTGCCCGGTCAGCGGGTCGAACATGGTGATCGCTTCGATTTCGTCATCGAACAGGCTGATACGCACCGCCGTTTCGCTCAGTTCTGACGGAAACACATCCAGCACATCGCCACGCACGCGGAACGTACCCCGCGAGAAATCGAAATCGTTGCGATCGTACTGCATGGCAATCAGCTTGTTGACGATATCGCGCTGGCTGATTTTCATGCCCTGGTGAATATGCAGCACCATGCCGTGATA
>PHCD01000008.1 GCA_002842135.1 Betaproteobacteria bacterium HGW-Betaproteobacteria-8
GATTATGGTGAAGAACGGTTTGCTAAGCAGATTGCAAGGGCGATTGTTGCAACACGCACTGGGGGGGGCGCCATCACCACTACCGGACAACTTGCCAAGATCGTGGCAGGGGCGGTTCCAAAAGTCGAGCCTGGCCAAGACCCGGCGACGCGCACATTTCAGGCTCTACGGATTTTCGTCAATCAGGAGCTTGAGGAATTGGCGATAGCGTTGCCGCAGTGTCTTGTGCTGTTGAAGACTGGCGGGCGGCTTGCCGTCATCAGTTTTCATTCGCTGGAAGACCGCATCGTCAAGCGCTTCATCCGTGGGGAGCGGGATCGTGATGATTTGCCCGCGAATTTTCCCGTGTTGGCCAAGGATTTGCCACAGCCGAGAATGATCGCGGTGGGCAAGGCGATCAAGCCTAGTGCGACAGAAATTAAACGTAATCCGCGCTCGCGCAGCGCGGTGCTGCGCGTGGCAGAAAGAACGGTAGTGCAATGACCAGGCTCAATCTCATCCTGTTTGCGGTGCTGATGACGACATCCCTGGGTGTTGTCAGTGCACAACACAAGGCGCGCAAGCTGTATTTCGAATTGCAGCAGGCGAATGACGCCGCCAAGCAATATGAGGTCGAGTGGGGGCAGCTACAGCTTGAGCAGAGCACCTGGGCCATGCATTCAAGAATAGAAAGTATCGCTAGCAAACACCTGAATATGGAAGTGCCTGACAGCAAGAGAATACAAGTGGTGCCCTTGCAGCGCCAGGCAGGCGCCTTGCCGGCGGAGGGCGGTGCGCAGTGATCAACTCTGTGTCTATCAACCGGCAGTCGGCTGCTAACAGGCCGACAGCCATCCAGCTGCCAGTGTGGCGCCGCCGCCTGTTGCTGGTCGCCGTGCTGACCGGCTTTGCTGTACTGATTGGCCGCAGTGTCTATCTGCAAAGCACGCACAAGCAGTTTTTGCAGCAAAAAGGTGATGCGCGTTACAGCCGCACACTGACTTTGCCAGCGCATCGCGGCATGATTACCGACAGGAACGGTGAGCCGCTGGCCATTAGCACGCCGGTCGAATCCATTTGGGCAAGCCCGCCCGATCTGGAAATGAGTCAAGGGCAAACCAGGCAACTTGCCAAATTGCTCGATTTGAAGGCAGAGGGCATCACAAAGAAACTGGCGAATAACCCACGCGAGTTTGTCTATCTCAAGCGCCGTATTGCCCCTGAACTTGCAAGGCAGGTCATGGCCCTGAAGATTCCGGGCATTTTCATGCAGCGTGAATACCGGCGTTATTACCCTGCCGGTGACATGTCGGCGCATCTGGTTGGCTTTACCGGCGTCGATGAGATTGGCCGTGAAGGTTTTGAACTGGCGGCACAGGACTGGCTGTCTGGCAAGGAGGGTAGTCGCCGCGTTATCAAGGACAGGCAGGGTCGCATCGTCGAGGATCTGGTGGAGGTGAAAGTTCCGCAGGATGGTAAGGACCTGGTGCTTTCAATCGACCGTCGTATCCAGTATCTGGCACATCGGGAATTGGCCAAGGCGGTCGAGCAGCATAAAGCCAAGGCTGGTGCAGCGATTGTGCTGGATGCCAGAACCGGCGAGGTGCTGGCTATGGCTAACCTGCCCAGCTACAACCCGAACAATCCAGTCAACCTGGCGGGCAGGTCACGCAACCGGGCTATTGTCGATATCTTTGAACCCGGCTCTACCCTGAAACCGTTTACCGCAGCAGCAGCGCTGGAATCCGGCCTCTTCAACACCGAGTCGCTGATCCAGACATCGCCCGGCTGGCTCAGGGTCGGCAGCGCGACCGTGCGTGACGTGCATCCGCAGGGTTTGATCGATGTGGCTACGGTGATCCAGAAATCCTCCAATGTGGGTTCGGCCAAAATGGCATTGAGCCTGGAGCCCAAATACCTGTGGAATGTGTTCAATCAGGCCGGTTTCGGCCAAGTGACGAACATCGGCTTCCCTGGCGAGGCCTCGGGCAAATTGCGCGATTACAAGACTTGGCGCCCGATCGAACAGGCCACTATGTCCTTTGGCCACGGCATCAGTATGACCCTGCTGCAATTGGCACGTGCCTATACCGTGTTTGCCAATGATGGCGAATTGCGTCCGGTTTCCCTGCATAAACAAAAAGAGTTGCAGGTGGGTCATCAGGTGTTTTCGGCAAAAACGGCTCGTGCACTGCGTGGCATGATGGAGCTGGCGGTTCAGCCCGGCGGTACCGCACCGCGAGCGCAGGTCCTGGGGTATCGCGTTGCCGGTAAGACCGGTACTGCGCACAAGTTGGGTGTGGGTGGCTATCAGGCTGATAAATATGTGTCTTCGTTCGTCGGCATGGCGCCAGCTTCCGATCCGCGCCTGATCATGGCGGTGATGATCGATGAACCGTCAGCTGGGCAGTATTACGGCGGCACGGTCGCGGCTCCAGTCTTTAGCGCTGTGATGTCAGGCACTTTGCGCATGCTGGCGATACCGCAGGATGCCCCTAACGACAATATCGTGATTCCGCCGGAAGATGCACCGGAAGTGAAGGAGATGGTATGAGCGACATACTCTCGTCACTTTATGACCAAGGGGTTCACCCCGGCAGCATTACGGCAGATAGCCGCAAGGTACAAGCAGGCAGCCTGTTTCTGGCTTACCCGGGAGAAAAGCATGACGGCCGTGCCTTCATCAGCCAGGCATTGGCACAGGGTGCCGCCGCTGTGGCTTGGGAAAGCGAAGGTTTTGAATGGAATATGGATTGGCATGTGCCCAATCTGCCGGTCAGGCAGTTACGTGAACAGTGCAGTGCCATTGCCGACAGTTTTTATGGGCATCCCTCGGAAAAGCTCTGGATGATCGGCGTTACCGGCACCAACGGCAAGACTTCCTGCAGCCACTGGCTGGCGCAGACCTTAAGCCTGCTTGGGCGCAAAACCGCGCTGGTTGGCACCTTGGGCAATGGTTTTCCCGGTGCCTTGTCCACTGCCATTAACACGACACCTGATCCGATCTTGCTACACGGCATGCTGGCTGATTATCTGCAGCAAGGTGCCAGGGCCATTGCCATGGAAGTGTCCTCGCATGGCCTGGAGCAGGGGAGGGTCGGTGGTGTGCATTTCGATGTGGCGGTGCTGACCAATCTTTCCCGCGATCATCTGGATTATCACGGCGATATGGCGGCATATGCTGCTGCCAAGAAAAAACTGTTCGATTGGGAAGGCTTGAGCAGCTCGGTGTTGAATGTCGATGATGCATTCGGCCTGCAATTGGCGCATGAACTGATAACGGCTGACAAGCCAGTGCTGACCTATGGTTTTGCCGAGGATGCCATGGTACGTGGCTATGAGCTTGTTTTTACCTCACAGGGCATGAGCATGCAGGTGGCGACCTCGTCCGGCCATGCCTCGCTGTCTGCAGCGGCGGTGGGGCGTTTCAACGCTTCCAACCTGCTGGCTGTGCTGGCGACCCTGCTCAGTTCCGGTGTGAAGTTGCACGATGCAGTGGCGGCCATTGCCCAGATTAAACCTGTAGCCGGACGCATGCAGCAGATGGGAGGCGGCAGCAAGCCGCTGGTGGTGATTGATTATGCCCATACCCCGGATGCGTTGGAAAAGGTTCTGCATGCGCTGCGTGCCCAATCGACAGGCAAGTTGTTTTGCGTGTTTGGCTGCGGCGGCAACCGCGATGCGGGCAAGCGGCCGCTGATGGGTGAGGTTGCATCCAGATTGGCAGACAAAGTGATCGTGACGTCCGACAACCCACGCGATGAAGCGCCGCAAGCCATCATCAAGGCGGTCGAGGCAGGCATGCATGGCGGTTACGAGATTGAGCCGGACCGGGCACAGGCGATTGCCATGGCCATCAGCCAAGCCGGTGCAGGCGACATGGTGCTGGTAGCAGGTAAAGGGCACGAGGATTATCAGGAAATCGCTGGCGTGAGGTATCCGTTCAGCGATCAGGCTGTGGTTGACGGGTTGTTGAAGGAGTGGAAGCCATGATGCGTCTGTCAGAAGCTGCTGTTGCAACCAGAGGCAAGGTTCTCGGAGAGGACGTGCTGTTCACCTGTGTGACGAATGACAGCCGCGGTAATAACACCGGGCAGCTGTTTATTGCCATGCGTGGCGAGCGCGTTGATGGACATGATTTCGCTGTCTCGGCGATCGGCAATGGTGCTGTTGCAGCCATGGTTTCGCATGCTGTAGACGGCCTGGCTTCTGCCTTGCTGGTTGAGGATACGCGCCTGGCGCTGGGTGACCTGGCGGCATACTGGCGCGGTAAATTCACTATTCCGCTCGCGGCCGTCACAGGCAGCAACGGCAAAACCACTGTGAAAGAAATGCTGGCCAGCATATTGCGCGCGACCGCAGGTAGCCATGACCTGGTGCTGGCCACCGAAGGCAATCTCAACAATGACATCGGCCTGCCGCTGACGCTGTTAAAACTGCGCCAGCAACATCGTTACGCCGTAGCCGAGATGGGTATGAATCACTTCGGCGAGATCAGTTACCTGACGCATATTGGCCGGCCGACTGTCGCGCTGATTAACAACGCAACCACGGCACACCTGGGCGGGCTTGGTTCGGTCGATGGTATCGCAAAAGCCAAGGGCGAGATTTTCGAAGGATTGGCTGCAGATGGGGTGGCCGTGATCAATGTCGATGATGAATTTGCCCCGCTCTGGAAATCACTGGCCGCCAATCATTCAATACTCAGCTTTGGCCTGAGCAATGGCGCCGATATCACGGCGAGCTTCGAACTGCACACCGAGAGCAGCATATTGCAATTGAAAACGCCGTTGGGCGAAGCGGGCGTCAATCTTCCGGTTGCCGGCAGGCACAACGTTTGTAACGCACTGGCTGCGACGGCGACAGCCATTGCCATGGGTGCGAAGCTACCGCATATCGTTGCAGGGCTGGAAGCCTTTGCCGGCATCAAGGGCAGGTTGCAGCGCAAACGTGGCATCAATGGGGCCGTGGTGATTGACGACACCTATAACGCCAACCCGGCTTCCATGAAGGCGGCGATTGATGTGCTGGCGGCGAGGCCGGGCGACAAGTTGCTGGTGCTCGGCGACATGGGCGAGCTGGGGGGCGATGCTGACAAGTTGCACGCGGAGATCGGTGATTACGCTAAAAGAGCAGGCATTAGCGCGCTTTATGTGCTGGGCGAATTGAGCCTGGAGATGGTGAAGGCATTTGGTGCAGGGGGACTGCATTTTGAAACGCCCGCAGCGCTGTGCCAGGTCCTGGAAAAAAGCATGCATGAAACCAGCACCGTACTGGTAAAAGGCTCCCGTTTCATGCGTATGGAGCGGGTTGTCGATTTGATTACAGAGAATAATTCCGGAGGAAACCCCAATGCTGCTTGAGCTCGCACAATGGCTGGCACAGGACATACGCGCATTCAACGTGTTCAACTACATTACGTTGCGCGCGGTGCTGGCGACGCTGACCGCACTCATTATTTCCTTCGTTGTGGGGCCGCGGCTGATCCGCAAGCTCACCGAATACAAGGTCGGCCAATCCGTGCGCGATGACGGCCCGCAGACCCATCTGGTCAAGGCTGGCACACCAACCATGGGCGGCGCACTGATTCTGGTGGCGATAGCGGTTTCTACCCTGCTCTGGGCCGATTTAAGCAACCGCTTCGTCTGGGTGGTGCTTATCACCACACTCGGCTTCGGCATCGTTGGCTGGGTTGACGACTGGCGCAAGGTGGTGCATCGCAATCCCAAGGGGCTGGCAGCGCGTGAAAAGTATTTCTGGCAGTCGCTGATCGGTTTCGGTGTTGCCGTCTATCTGTTCAATACTGCTACGGTGCCGGCCGAGACAGAGCTGATCTTGCCATTCTTCAAGAACCTGGCGCTGCCGCTGGGTGCGGTAAGTTTCATCGTGCTGACCTACTTCGTCGTTGTCGGCACCAGTAACGCGGTCAATCTGACCGATGGCCTGGATGGTCTGGCCATCATGCCGACCGTGATGGTGGCGAGCGCACTGGCGATCTTCTCCTACGTTGCCGGCCACCTTTACTTTTCCAAGTATCTTGGCGTGCCATATGTGCCGGGTGCCGGTGAATTGACCATTTTCTGTGCTGCCATCGGTGGCGCTGGTCTTGGCTTTCTCTGGTTCAACGCCTATCCGGCAGAAGTCTTCATGGGTGATGTCGGCGCGCTGGCGCTGGGTGCGGCGCTTGGCGTGGTTGCCGTGATCGTGCGACAGGAGATCGTGCTGTTCATCATGGGCGGCGTGTTTGTTGTCGAGACCATCTCCGTGATGCTGCAGGTCGCGTCATTCAAACTCACCGGCAAACGCATCTTCCGCATGGCACCGCTGCACCATCACTATGAGTTGAAGGGCTGGAAGGAGACGCAGGTCGTAGTGAGGTTCTGGATTATCACCATGATGCTGGTGCTGATTGGTTTGGCGACATTGAAGATCAGATGAGGGATTAGAGGCGAACATGCCATTGGCGATTAAAGACAAACGGGTATTGGTGCTGGGGCTGGGTGACACCGGTCTTTCGGCATTACGCTGGCTGAGAAGCCAGGGTGCCGTGCTGTCTGTCGCCGATACGCGCGAGTCTCCACCCGGATTGAAAATCGTCCAGCATGAGATGCCGGAAATTGCAGTACAGCTTGGCCCCTTGCAGCCAGAACAGCTTGCGGCGCAGGACCTGCTGGTGGTCAGTCCCGGCATAGCCTTGACTGAGCCTGCGATTCAGCACGCGTTGGCAAAGGGTGTGCAGGTGGCCGGCGATGTCGAGCTGTTCGCCCAATACCGGCCTGCGAGTGCAAAAGTGATTGCCGTCACTGGCGCCAATGGCAAGAGTACGGTAACTACGCTGGTGGGAGAGATGTGCAAGGCTGCCGGATTGCAGGCGGTGATTGCCGGCAATATCGGGGTGCCGGTGCTGGATACCTTGCAGCAGCCGGCGCCGGACGTCTATGTGCTGGAGCTTTCCAGCTTCCAGCTGGAAACCACGCATACGCTGAAAGTGGATGCTGCGACGGTGCTCAACCTGAGTGAAGATCACATGGATCGCTACAACGGCATGGCAGATTATGCCGCCGCCAAGGCGCGCATATTCCAGTCCGGCGGCGTGCAGGTGCTGAACCGGCAGGATGTCTGGAGTTCCGGTATGGCTTTGGCTGGCCATCGGATAATCAGCTTCGGCGAGGATGCCGCTCCGGCAACCGGTGATTTTGGCCTGCTGCGCGATGGCGATGATATCTGGTTGGCACAAGGTGAAAACAGGTTGATCAAAACCAGCGAATTGAAGATCGCCGGCCTGCATAACGCTGTCAATGCGCTGGCAGCACTGGCGCTATGCCGGGCAATTGGTCTCGAATACGCGATATTGCTGGATACGCTGCGGACGTTCAAGGGTTTGCCGCATCGGGTCGAATGGATTGCAGAGATAGGTGGCGTGGCTTTCTATGACGACTCCAAGGGAACCAATGTCGGTGCCACGTGTGCTGCCCTGAGTGGGCTGCCGCAGAAAGTCGTGTTGATCGCGGGTGGCGATGGCAAGGGCCAGGATTTCACGCCATTGGCTGCGCCAATACAAGCGCATGCACGAGCCGTGGTGTTGATCGGGCGGGATGCCGCCCTGATCGAGGCGGCGTTGAGTCCTGCGGACATCCCTGTGATCAAGGCTGAAAGCCTGGAGCAGGCGGTCGGTACTGCGTTCCAGCTGGCATCCCCGGGAGATGCAGTTCTGCTGTCGCCGGCCTGCGCCAGTTTCGATATGTTCCGCAACTATGTGCATCGCGCAGAAGTGTTCTGCGCCGCGGTACATGCGCTGGCTGCCAACGCCGAGGAGCTTGCCAGATGATGCAGACGCTCAGCAGCCGTCTACGCTACAGCACGCCTGTCTATGATCAGGGGTTGCTCTGGGTCACCCTGATCTTGCTGGGCCTGGGTCTGGTCATGGTCTATTCATCTTCGATTGCGCTGGCTGAAGCGGATAAGGCAACCGGTCACCAGGCCACTTATTACCTGATCCGGCACAGCATCTACCTGGTCATCAGCCTTGCGGCTGCGGCGATCACCTTCCAGATACCGACGCAAACCTGGCAAAAAATGGCGCCTTACCTGTTCCTGGTCGGCATGGTGGCTTTGATGCTGGTGCTGATTCCGGGTATAGGCCGTGAAGTGAACGGCAGTCGCCGCTGGATTTCCCTGTTTGTCGTCACCATACAGCCGTCAGAATTCATGAAGCTGCTGGTCGCGGTCTATGCGGCGGATTACACCTTGCGCAAGGCTGCGGTGATGGATAGTTTCACCAAGGGATTCTTCCCGATGCTGCTGGTCATGTTCGTCGTCGGCAGCCTGCTGCTGATGGAGCCGGATTTTGGCGCCTTTGCCGTCATTTCCACAATCACCATTTCCATCCTCTGGTTGGGCGGCATCAATATCCGTATCTTCGCCGGCATGATCGGTATGCTGGTGGTGGGCTTCGTCCTGCTGATCTGGAGTTCGCCGTACCGGCTGCAACGCATCATCGGCTTCATGGATCCGTGGGCCGACCCCTACGGCAAGGGCTACCAGCTGTCCCATGCGCTGATCGCTTTCGGTCGCGGCGAATGGTTTGGCGTCGGACTCGGTGCCAGCGTCGAGAAGCTCCTGTATCTGCCGGAAGCGCATACCGACTTCCTGCTGGCCGTGATCGCCGAGGAACTTGGTTTTATCGGTGTACTGACCATCATCGGCCTGTTTTCCTGGCTGGTAATACGTGCTTTTGCCATCGGCCGGGAAGCTATCGGCAACGAGCGCTATTTCTCGGCCCTGCTGGCGCAAGGCATTGGTGTCTGGATCGGCGTACAAGCCATCATCAACATTGGCGTCAATATGGGCTTGCTGCCGACCAAGGGTTTGACTTTGCCACTGCTGTCCTTCGGTGGCAGCGGCATCCTCGCCAACTGCATCGCCCTCGCAGTGTTGATGCGGATTGATTTTGAAAATCGCCGGATTCAAAAGGGCTTGCCGGTATGAGCGGAATCACACACTTTGTTGACTCCGGCAAGGGCTGGTATCCGGCGATTTCGGTGGAGGCTAACCTGCGTAGCAGGTTATGCCGTAGCCAAAACAGGCGCATACAAAAGGGTTTGCCGGTATGAGTAAAACCTTGCTCATCATGGCAGCAGGCACCGGCGGGCATGTGATGCCGGGCCTCGCCGTAGCCGAAGCCATGCGCAATCGTGGTTGGCAGGTGCACTGGCTGGCGACCAGGCATGGCATGGAAAATCGTCTGGTGCCACCAAGTGGCATTGCGATGACCCGGCTGAATTTTTCAGGGTTGCGCGGCAAAGGTTTGCTGCATAGCGTGGCTGGCGTTTTCAAACTGGTCGCTGCCATCTTTGCGGCCTGGCGCCTGATGGGACGGCTGCGTCCGGGCGTCGTACTGGGGATGGGAGGCTATGTCACCGTCCCCGGCGGCTGGGCGGCACGGCTGCGCCGCTTGCCGCTGGTGCTGGTCAATGCGGATGCCGCACTGCTGATGTCGAACCGTGCCCTTGCCGATTCCGCTACCCGAATACTGTTCGGCTTTGAGGGCGATATACAGAAGCAGGGGCCTATTGCCCAAAAGGCCATCGTGACAGGTAACCCGGTGCGCAAGGCGATTGCTGCAGTGGAATCGCCGGAGCTGAGATTCCAGCAGCGTAGCGGTCCATTGAAGCTGCTGATTGTGGGCGGCAGCCTGGGGGCCCGGCCATTGAATGAAACGCTGCCGGCGGCGCTGGCGCTGATCCCGGAGGCATCCAGGCCAGTGGTGGTCCATCAGTCAGGTGCCGAGCATATGGAGGCCTTGCAGTCTGCCTATCAGGCAGTGGGGGTGAAGGCCACTGTGATTCCTTTTATTGATGATATGGCGACAGCTTACGCCGAAGCCGATGTGCTGGTGTGCCGGGCCGGTGCTATCACTGTGAGCGAGATTGCGGTTGCCGGCGTGGCAAGCATCCTGGTGCCGCTGGTGGTTTCAACGACCTCGCACCAGCGCGATAACGCGCAGTGGATGGCGGCGCATGGCGCGGCGATGTATTTGCCGCAGACAGATATGACAGCCGAACGGCTGGCCGATATGTTGAAAAGCCTGAAGCGGGAACAACTGCTGCAGATGTCAAAAGCTGCCCGTAGCCTTGGCAGGCCGAATGCAACAGCCGCAATTGCCGATGAGCTGGAGGCGATTGCTTTGCCTGCGCAGGGGGGAGACGGAACATGAAACATAGAGTGAAAAACGTACATTTTGTCGGCATCGGCGGTTCTGGCATGTGCGGCATCGCTGAGGTGCTGCTGAATCTCGGATTCAGTGTCAGCGGTTCCGACCTTTCCAGTAATAGCGTGACGCAGCGCCTGAAAAAACTCGGAGCGCTGATATTCCAGGGCCATGCCAGGGAGAATCTGGAAAAGGCCGATGTCGTCGTTGTCTCCTCCGCCGTCAACGAGAGCAATCCTGAGGTGATGGAGGCGCGCAGCCGCACTATTCCGGTGGTGCCGCGCGCCGTCATGCTGGCGGAGCTGATGCGATTCCGCCAGGGAATCGCCGTGGCAGGCACTCACGGCAAGACCACGACGACCAGCCTGATTGCCAGCATCCTGGCCGAGGCGGGGATGGATCCGACTTATGTCATCGGCGGCAGGCTGGAGTCGGCCAATACCAATGCGCGATTGGGGGCGGGTGATTACATTGTCGCCGAGGCGGACGAATCGGATGCCTCCTTCCTGCACCTGACCCCGGTGATTTCGGTCGTGACCAATATTGATGCCGATCATATGGACACCTACGGCCATGACTTTGAAAAACTGAAGGCGGCTTTTGTCGAATTCCTGCAGCAACTGCCTTTTTACGGCATGGCCGTGGTCTGCATCGACGACCCCAATGTGCGTGCAATCCTGCCGAGTGTATCCAAACCCATCATGCCTTACGGCTTTTCCGAGGATGCCCGTATTCGCGCGACCAATGTGGTGGCTGATGGCGGACGCATGCACTTTACGGTGACGCGAATCAATGGTGTGACGACCAGTTTTGATGTCACGTTGAATCTGCCAGGCAAACATTATGTGTTGAATGCCCTGGCTGCGATTGCTGTTGCGAGCGAGTTGAACGTGCCGGATGAAGCCATTATCAAGGCGTTGGCCGAGTTCAAGGGCGTAGGGCGACGTTTTGAGCGTTACGGCGAAGTCCCCGTCAAGGGCGGAGGCAGTTTTACCCTGATCGATGATTATGGACATCATCCCGTCGAAATGCAGGCGGTCATCAGCGCGGCTCGCGGGGCTTTCCCCGACAGGCGTCTGGTGCTGGCATTCCAGCCGCATCGGTATACCCGCACGCGTGATTGCTTCGAGGATTTTGTCGAAGTGCTGTCTTCCGTCGATGCGCTGATCCTGACCGAAGTCTATCCGGCAGGGGAACCGCCGATCGTGGCGGCCGATGGTCGTTCACTGGTCAGGGCAGTGCGGGTGGCGGACAAGGTGGAGCCATTGTTTGTGGAGTCACCGGCTGACTTGCCGGAAGCCATATTGGGCATGGCGAAAGATGGTGATGTGGTGATTGTCATGGGTGCCGGCTCCATCGGCCAGGTGGCAGCCCATACCAGGGAGTTGGCAAGTTGATGACGCAGCCAATCGCACAAGGCCGCCTGCTGCCGAATGAGCCACTGGCACGCTATACAAGCTGGCGTGTGGGTGGCAAGGCAGATCGGCTCTATATTCCGGCCGGGTTGCCGGATTTGCAGGCCTTTTTGCAGGGGCTGGATGAAAGCGAGCCGGTCTATTTCATCGGCCTGGGCTCGAATCTGCTGGTCAGGGATGGCGGCGTGCGCGGCAGTGTGGTGCTGATGCATAACGTGCTGACGGAGCTTCGCATGGAGGATGGCCTGGTCTACGCTGAAGCAGGTGTTACCTGCGCCAAACTGGCCAGGTTCACGGCGCGCCAACACCGGCATGGTGCCGAGTTCATGGCAGGCATCCCCGGCACAGTCGGCGGTGCATTGGCAATGAATGCAGGCTGTCACGGTGGCGAAACCTGGGATGTGGTGAAACAGGTGCAGACCGTAGATCGTCATGGCGCGCTGCACCTGCGGGCTAAAAGTGAATTCGTGGCGACTTACCGGCATGTGCAGATGCCGGTATCAGGTGAGTGGTTTATTGCGGCCTGGTTTGATTTGCCTGTAGGCGAAGCCAGTGAAGCCGAGCAGAAGATCAAGAGCCTGCTGGCAAAAAGATTGGCGACGCAGCCCTTGAATCAGCCCAACGCCGGTTCGACCTTCCGTAATCCGCCAGGCGATTTTGCGGCCCGGCTGGTTGAAGCATGTGGGTTGAAAGGCTACAGGATAGGTGGGGCACAGGTCTCGGAAAAGCATGCCAATTTCATCGTCAATCTGGGCGATGCGACGGCAGCAGATATAGAACAGTTAATCGCGCACATGCGCGAGACAGTGAAACGGCAGCATGGCATTGAGTTGCAACAGGAAGTCAGAGTGATAGGTGAGGCATGAGTAATCGATTTGGAAAAGTCGCAGTTTTGTTAGGCGGTCGCTCCGGCGAGCGTGAGGTTTCGCTGAAGAGTGGCGGTGCCGTATTGGCAGCCTTGTTGCGAGGCGGTGTCGACGCGCACGCCTTTGACCCGGCGGAACGGCCGCTGCACGAACTGGAAGCATATGACCGTGTATTTATCGCCCTGCATGGCCGCTATGGCGAGGACGGCACGATTCAGGGCGCGCTGGAGCTGATGGGCATTCCCTATACCGGCAGCGGTGTGATGGCTTCCAGCGTCGGCATGGACAAGTGGCGCACCAAATTATTATGGCGCGCAACCGGATTGGCGACCCCTGATTTTGCCTTGATCGATGCAGCAAGCGATTTTGCCGCCGTTGAGCGCCAACTGGGTCTGCCCTTGTTTGTGAAGCCAGCGAATGAAGGCTCCAGTATCGGCATCAGCAAGGTCAAACAGGCCGGTCAATTGCAGCAGGCCTATGAACTCGCGGCCAAGTCCGACCCGCTGGTCATTGCAGAACAATTTGTCGGTGGCGGCGAATATACGGTCGGCATCCTGGGTGACAAGGTCCTGCCGATTATCCGTATCGTGCCTGCCAGCGAGTTTTATGACTATGAGGCCAAATATCTGCGCGATGACACGCAGTACCTGTGTCCCTGCGGTTTGCCGCCAGAGAAAGAAGCGCAGATTCAGGCAGAGGCTTTGCAGGCATTCCGCACCATAGGCGGCAGAGGTTGGGGCCGGGTGGATTTCTTGATGGATGAGGCGGGCAAACATTACTTCCTTGAAGTGAATACCTCACCCGGCATGACTGACCACAGCCTGGTACCGATGGCTGCCAAAGCGATGGGTGTCAGTTTCGATCAGCTGGTGTTGGAGATATTGGAGATGGCTTGCATCTCCTGGCAGGACCGTAGCGAGCAGAATGAGATGCAAGGAGCCCTGCAGTGAGCAACGAAGCATATCTGGTAGATAGACGAGGCGCGAACGAGGGCATGACGCAGCAGATCATTCGCGCAGCAGGTGCTGACGGAGATGTGGATGTGGGATAAGCCACAAGTGCTGAATTGGGTTGCCAACCTGCTGTTCGGGCTGGCTGTCGTGCTCATGCTCTACGGCGTGATTTACGTCGTTGTGCATCTGCCGATATTCCCCCTGCGCGAAGTGCGGGTGGAAGGCACGCTGAACCATGTGACGCGCGAACAGTTGAAGCTGATCGTGAGCCGGCATCTGCAGGGCAATTTCTTCACCCTGGACCTGGTGAAGGCGCGCGATGCATTCGAGAAGCTGCCCTGGGCGCGCAGTGTCAGTCTGCGCCGCCGCTGGCCGGACAGGCTGGAAGTGGTGGTGGATGAGCATCAGGAGCTGGCGCGCTGGGGCAATATCGCGCTGGTCAACACTTATGGCGAATTGTTTCATGCAGCCTCGGACGAGGACCTGCCGGTGTTTTACGGCCCGGGTGAGGGCGTGAGTGAAGTGACGAAGCAATATGCCAAATACAGCGAATTATTGGGTAGTACAGGCCTGAAAGTGACGCAGCTGGTGTTGACGCCGAGACGTGCATGGCAGATCCAGACCGATAACGGCATCGTTATCGAATTGGGGCGTGAGGATACGGAAGCGCGTTTGGCCAAGTTTGCTGGTGTCTATCAGCACACGCTGAGCAAACTGGGGGTGGCCTTTGCCTACGCGGATTTGAGATACCCGAATGGCTTCGCAGTGCGACGGCCGGTCAGGACAACAGCAAACAGAACAGGAGCCGCTTGATGAGATGCGCTACTGCAGGGGATGAATGGAGAGAGGTATGAGTAAAGTTAGAGAAGATAAAAATCTGATAGTGGGCCTGGATATCGGCACATCGAAAATCGTGGCCATTGTCGCCGAGCTGCAGCCGGAAGGTTCGCTCAAGGTGATTGGTCTGGGGCAGCACACCTCGCGCGGTTTGAAGAAAGGCGTGGTGATTAATATCGATTCCACCATGCAGGCCATACAGCGCGCGCTGGAAGAAGCCGAGTTGATGGCGGACTGCAAGATCAGCTCGGTGTTTACCGGCATCGCCGGCAGTCACATCAAGAGCTTGAATTCGCATGGCATGGTGAAGATCAAGGATGCGGAGGTCATGCAGGCCGATGTCGACCGTGTGGTGGATACTGCGCGCGCGATCGCGCTGCCATCGGACCAGCAGATCCTGCATATCCTGACCCAGGAATTCATTATCGATGGCCAGGAAGACGTGCGTGAGCCTCTGGGCATGAGCGGCATGAAACTGGAAGTGAAAGTGCATATCGTTACCGGCGCCGTGGCTGCCGCACAGAACATCGTCAAGTGCATCAAGCGCTGCGGGCTGGAAGTTTCCGACCTCATACTGCAGCCGCTGGCATCCAGCATGGCAGTGCTGACGGAAGATGAAAAGGAGTTGGGCGTCTGCCTGGTGGATATCGGTGGCGGCACGACCGACATTGCCGTGTTCAAGCAGGGTGCTATCCGCCATACCGCAGTGGTGCCCATTGCCGGTGATCAGGTCACCAATGACATTGCCGTGGCTTTTCGTACACCGACGCAAGCAGCAGAGGAAATCAAGATCAAGCACGGTTGCGCGCTGCGTCAGCTGGCTGATCCGCGTGAAGTGGTCGAGGTGCCAGGGGTTGATGGCCGAGAGCCGCGTCAGCTTTCCGTGCAGACATTGGCCGAAGTGATTGAGCCGCGCATCGTCGAACTCTATGAGCTGGTGCTGAGTGAGCTACGTCGCAGCGGTATGGAAGAGATGATTGCATCCGGCATCGTCATTACCGGCGGTTCATCCATGATGCGCGGCATGGTCGAGTTGGGCGAAGAGATTTTCCATATGCCGGTACGCCTGGGCATGCCGCGTTATGTCGGCGGCCTGTCTGAAGTAGTCGGCAATCCGCGCTATGCGACCGGCGTCGGCCTGGTGTTGATGGGTAAGCAGCAGGTCGAACGTCACCTGCTGGGGCAAATGGAAACGGGTTCGTTCGCCGACATCCTGAGCCGCATGAAGAGCTGGTTCAAAGGGAATTTTTAAGGTCTGCCGGAGCAATCTGGCAGGCTGGTTTTTAAGTGTTGTTTAGGCAGAAGTAGTTTGTAACATCGACAAGGAGAAGAGCAATGTTTGAAATTATGGACAGGGACTCGCAAGAGGCCGTAATTAAAGTAATAGGCGTGGGTGGCTGCGGCGGTAATGCAGTTGCACACATGATTGAAAAGAACGTCGGTGGCGTGGAATTCATTTGCGCCAATACTGACATGCAGGCGCTGAAGAAGAGTCAGGCCAAGACTGTGCTGCAAATCGGCACGGATATCACCAAGGGTCTGGGTGCCGGCGCACGTCCTGAAATCGGCCGTGAAGCCGCACTGGAAGATCGTGAACGCATCGCTGAGATCATCGATGGCGCTGACATGCTGTTCATCACGGCAGGTATGGGTGGTGGTACCGGTACCGGTGCTGCGCCGATCATCGCCGAAGTGGCAAAGGAAATGGGTATCCTGACCGTGGCTGTCGTTACCAAGCCTTTCGCTTTCGAAGGCAAACGCACCAAGGTGGCTGTCGAAGGTCTGGAAGAACTTTCCAAGTTTGTCGATTCCCTCATCATCATCCCGAACGAGAAGCTGATGGAAGTGCTGGGTGAAGATGTGCCATTCCTGCAGGCGTTCGAAGCTGCGAATGACGTGTTGCACAATGCTGTTTCCGGCATCGCCGAAATCATCAATTGCCCAGGTCTAGTCAACGTCGACTTTGCCGACGTCCGTACCGTCATGTCCGAGATGGGTATGGCGATGATGGGTTCCGCCATGGCAACCGGTGTAGACCGTGCCCGCATCGCTGCAGAGCAAGCAGTAGCAAGCCCTCTGCTGGAAGACGTCAACCTCGCCAACGCACGTGGCGTTCTGGTCAATATCACCGCAAGTACTTCATTCAAGATGAAGGAGTATTACGACGTCATGAACACCATCAAGGCCTTCACTGCAGACGATGCCACTGTGATCGTCGGTAACGTTTTTGACGAATCCATCGGCGATGGCCTGCGCGTGACCATGGTGGCAACCGGCTTGAATGGTATCGCTGGCCGCCGTCAGCAGAAGCCTGAACTGCGTGTTATGAGCCAGGTGCGTGACGGTACGACCGGTCAGGCAGTCTATGTAGGCGGCTCAGGTGCCAACATGATGATGGGCGCTGCTGAAGATGAAACGCCTGCAGTGTTTTCATCCAATGGCCGTCGTGCAACGGTTGAAGCGATGAAGCAATCCGGGGTGGAGGAATATGACATTCCTGCATTCCTGCGTAAACAGGCTGACTGATCAGTAATTTTAATTAAGTCAATTACTTACTGAGGCGTCGGCCAAGTATCGGCTAGGGAAATTGCAGCAAATGTGCTAGAATTTTAGGCAATTTAGTGAGGTTTGAAGACGTGGTAAAGCAAAGAACATTAAAGAAAGCTATCAGCGCCACTGGTGTTGGGTTGCATACAGGCGACAAGGTTACCCTGACCTTGAGTCCTGCTGCGCCTGATACAGGCATTGTTTTCCGGAGAACCGATCTGCCCGGGTCACCGGAAATCAAGGTCAGGCCTGACCTCGTCAACGATACCCGCCTCTGCTCCGCACTGGAAGACAACGGTGCGCGCGTTGCTACCGTAGAACATTTGCTCTCCGCCCTGGCCGGTCTGGGCATCGATAACATCCTGATCAGCATGGATGCGAGTGAAGTGCCGATCATGGATGGCAGTGCCGGCCCCTTCGTTTATCTGCTGCAGTCGGCAGGGATTGTCGAGCAGGCCGCTGCCAAGAAATTCATCAGGATCAAGAAGCCGGTTGAAGTGGTCGAGGGTGACAAATGGGTGCGTTTCGATCCGTATTTCGGCTTCAAGATCGATTTTACGATCGATTTCAATCACCCGGTGTTTGAGCACAGCGGCAAACGCGTGCTGATCGATTTTGCCGATAATTCCTACATCAAGGAAATCAGCCGTGCCCGCACCTTCGGTTTTATGCACGAAGTCGAGTACTTGCGTTCCAACGGGTTGGCGCGCGGCGGTAGCCTGGATAACGCGATTGTGCTGGATGAATATCGCGTTCTCAACGACGACGGTTTGCGTTATGAGGACGAGTTTGCCAAACACAAGGTTCTGGATGCGATAGGCGACCTTTATGTGCTCGGTCACCCGCTGATTGGCGCATTCAGTGCGTACAAGTCCGGTCATGCACTGAACAATCAATTGTTGCGTACCCTGCTGGCGGATGCCGAAGCCTGGGAATATACGACTTTCGAGAATATTGAAGAAGCGCCAGGCGCTTTCCAGTTACAGATTCCCGTGGCACCTGTGCTGCAATACGTATGATAGCTTGAGCGCCGGTAATGCTGGTTTTACGTTTACTGCTGGCACTTGCACTTATCTCGGTTGTGGTCTCACTCGGGATCTATTTCCTGTCCGGTGACAAGCGCTACCTGCGCTTTTCCTGGCAAATAATAAAATTCACCATCGTTTTACTCTTTGTCGCTGCAGTGCTTTTTGCGGTGGGGCGGATTATCCTTTTGTAAGCGATCTTGTACGGTGTATTCTTAGCGGTATCGACACTGTCTCTCTAAATATTCTTCAGCGTCGATGTAGATGCAAGTGAGTAAATCAATGAAATTCGCATGGGTCCTGGCAGGTTTGTGCCTGTTGTTAAGCGCAAAGGCTTACTCGCAGTCAGGGGGTGAGTTGCTGGCTAGTGCTCAGCGAGCTTACGAAAAGCAGGACCTATCGAGGTTGCAGGCCTACGCGCAGCAGATGAAGGCTGAAGGCGACATTCTGGCGCCTTATGCCGAATACTGGATCATGCTGCTCACGCTTTCCACTGCCAGCAACCAGGAAGTCACCAGTTTTATCCATCGTTATGAAGATTTTTCTTTCGCCGACCGTGTTCGCGGCGAGTGGCTGAAGCAACTCGGCAAGCGTAACGAATGGCAAACCTTTTTCTCTGAATTACCCAATTTCAAGCGCGACGATGCCGCAGTCAGTTGCTACACCATGCAAGGCCAGGTAAGCCTGGGGTTCGGCATCGAGGCTGACAGGTTGAGAAACTTCTGGCTGGTCTCCACCGATTTGCCCAGCAACTGCACCTTGTTGTTCGACACCATGTTCCAAACGGGCAAGCTCACTGAGGAAGACGCCTGGGGGCGTTTCAGGCTGGCGATGCAGGATGGCAAGATCAGCGTAGCAAAAGCTGTCAGCCGGTATATCAAGGATATCGACAGCGATAACATCAAACTGATCGACCGGGTTTACCAGAATCCGCAGCAGGTGCTGCAAAAACAAAGCATTTCCTACAAAAGCCGCTTCGGCCGGTCCCTGAATATCTATGCCATTGACCGTGTCGGCAAGACCCAGCCAGAGCTGGCGCTGGATGTCTGGCAAAAGAACCTGTCACGGTTAAATGCAGAAGAGCAAAGCTATGTATGGGGGCGTTTGGCCTTGAGTGCTGCGCGACGGCATGATCCTGTTGCCGCCAAATGGTGGGCATTGACCGGCAATACCCGGCTTGATAATGAGCAGATGGGCTGGCGCGTGCGTACGGCCTTGCGCGTCAAAAACTGGACTGAGGTGCTATCGACCATCAATGCCATGCCTGCCGCCGAACAGGAAGCCGCCGTCTGGCGCTACTGGAAAGCGCGGGCCTTGAAAGAGAAGAACCAGATTCCCGCGGCCAATGCCATCTTTGTACCTTTATCGCTGGAGCACCATTATTATGGCTTGCTCGCTACCGAAGAACTCGGTGACATCATGGCTTCACCGGGAGTGGTCTACAAGCCCAATGCGGAAGAACTGAAACTGATGATGGGCAGACCGGCAGTGCAGCGTGCGCTGGCCTTGCATAAACAGGGTTTTCGTTGGGAGTCGCGCGCGGAATGGGCATCGGTAACGCAGGATATGGATGACCGGCAACTGATTGCTGCCGCTGAGATTGCCTTCAAGAATGACTGGATAGACGTTGCCATTAATACCTCCGAGAAAACCCGGCTGACACACGATTTTGCCTTGCGTTACCCGACACCTTATCGTGAAATGATGCAGGCCTATGTGAAGGAAAACGCGCTGGATGAGGCCTGGGTATATGGCCTGATTCGTCAGGAAAGCCGCTTCATTGGCGTGGCCAGATCCAGCGCTGGTGCATCAGGCCTCATGCAGATCATGCCTGCTACAGCCAAGTGGATTGCCAGGCGCCTGGGCATGACCGGCTATCGGCCGGGTATGATTTCCCAGTTGGATACCAATATGCGTTTTGGCACGCATTACATGCGCTACACTCTGGATCGCATGGATGGCCAGGCATTGATGGCGACTGCGGCTTATAATGCAGGACCAAGCCGGCCAAAACGCTGGGCCGGGCAGGAGAGTATGGAAGGCTCGATTTATGCGGATACTATCCCGTTCAGTGAAACGCGGGATTATGTGAAAAAGGTGATGGCCAATGCCTATTATTATGCGCAGCAGATGGGGCACAGCACCAAATCTCTGACGCAGCGGCTGGGTACGGTGCCGGCCAGTACGAGCGCAACCGTGGAAGAAGAATCAGAATAAATAGTTGAGGATATAGATGCGTATCAATCAAGTATGTGTTTTAGGGGGTTCCGGCTTTGTCGGCAGTGCCATCGTGCACAAACTGAGTGCTGCGGGATACGCGGTCAAGGTACTGAGCCGCCGTCGTGAGGGTGCAAAGCACCTGACACTGCTGCCTAACGTGCAGGTTGCGGAATGCGATGTCTTTAACAATGCCGAACTCAGCATGCACATGCAGAGCTGTGATGCGGTCATCAACCTGGTAGGTATCCTGCACGAGGGCAAGAACGTCACTTTCGATGCCATGCATCACAATTTGCCGAAACGCATTGCAGTCCTCTGCGAACGCCTGGGCATCAAACGCCTGCTGCATATGAGTGCCCTGCAAACCAGTGCAGAGGCACCTAGCGCCTACCTGCGATCAAAAGCTGCCGGTGAAACCGCAGTCATGGCGCACAGCAAAAAAATCAATGTCACGATCTTTCAACCTTCGGTCATTTTTGGGCGCGGCGACAATTTCCTCAATATGCTCGCCACCGTGGTCAAGCTTATGCCAGTCATCGCGCTGGCGAAGCCGGATGCCAGGTTCCAGCCGATCTGGGTGGAGGATGTGGCCGAGGCTTTTGTCAGCAGCCTCGATAATGTGGCGACCTACGGCAAAACCTATGAACTCGGCGGGCCGCGCGTTTACACCCTGCGCGAACTGGTCGAATTCGTGATCTTCGTGCTGGGCAAAAAGCGCAAGATCGTTGGCCTTAACGACAAGCTATCCTACTGGCAGGCCTATGCCATGGAAAAACTGCCGATCAAGCTGATGACGCGCGACAATTTCTATTCCATGCAGGTTGATAGCATCTGCAATGGCCCGCTGGCCGCGGAGTTGGGCATCAAGCCTACAGCCATTGAAGCCGTTGTTCCGGAATATCTGGCCAATGACACGCCGCGTGCGGCCTATGACCGCTTCCGCGGTATGGCGGGCCGCTAGGCTGGCGCTGTCAGGGCCATCGCCGGTGGAAACCTGAGTCAACCATGAAAATCTTTCAGGTCGGCGGCGCGGTACGCGACGAACTTCTTGGGCTTGAAGTCAAAGACAGGGATTATGTCGTTGTCGGCGCCACGCCAGAGCAGATGGTCGCTCTGGGCTATCGCCCGGTAGGCAAGGATTTCCCTGTATTTCTCCATCCCGAAACGCAAGAAGAATATGCGCTCGCCCGCACCGAGCGCAAAACCGCCAAAGGCTATAAAGGCTTTCAGGTTTACGCCTCGCCCGATGTCACGCTGGAAGAAGACCTGGCAAGGCGCGACCTCAGCATCAATGCCATCGCCAAAAATGAGCATGGCACACTGGTCGACCCCTACAACGGCCAGGCGGATATTCAAAACAGAATCCTGCGCCATGTCAGCGCTGCCTTTGTTGAGGACCCGGTGCGCATCCTGCGTACTGCCAGATTTGCTGCCAGATTCACCGAATTCAATGTTGCCCCGGAAACCATGCAACTCATGTGCCACATGGTGCAGGATGGCGAGGTCGATGCCCTGGTATCGGAGCGTGTCTGGCAGGAACTGGCCAAAGGCCTGATGGAGGCGAAGCCCTCACGCATGTTTGATGTGCTGCGCGAATGCGGCGCACTGAAGAAAATCCTGCCGGAACTCGACCGTCTCTGGGGCGTACCGCAACCGCCGCAACATCACCCAGAGATTGATACTGGCGTGCACGTCATGATGGTGGTTGATTACGCCGCCATGCAGGGCTATTCGCTGCCGGTGCGCTTCGCCGCGCTGACGCACGATCTCGGCAAGGGCATCACGCCGAAAGACATGCTGCCGCGCCACATCGGCCATGAAGAACGCAGCGTTCACCTGCTCAAGGACGTGTGCAAGCGCTTGCGTGTGCCGAACGATTGTAAGGAACTTGCGCACGTCGTCGCCAAATTCCACGGCAAGGTCTACCGCGTCGACGAGATGCGCTCCGCTACCAAGGTGCAGTTCCTGCAGGATACCGACGCCATTCGCCAGCCACAAAGATTCAGGGAATTCCTGCTCGCCTGCGAGTGCGACTTTCTCGGCAGAACCGGCTTTGAGGATAAGGCGATTCCGCATACCGAAGTCTGGTTGAAGTTGCTGGATGCGGTGATGCAGGTCGATGCCGGCGCGGTGGCCCGGCAATATCAGGAGCCGGAAAAGATCAGGGAAGCGGTGTTTCAGGCGAGGGTGGAGGCGGTTAGGGGGCTGGCTATTTAACTGTCTGCAGGCAAAAACAAAACTGTCTTTGCTTAGTTCTTTAACTTGTGTTGTTGACCTTGAGTATTACGCCTCCTATTATTTGGTTAATTCACTGAGGTTAAAAGAAAAATGAAAACATCATCGCTCCATTTCACTGCCATTTTAGGATGGCTACTTATTAGTTAGGCATCGTCCTCGTCGCCGATTGAAATACGTACATTGGAGTTGAGATGGCAGAACTTGTAGCGAACTGTCCAAGATGTGGGTCACGCCACATAACATTCGACGTCAGCGCCGCAAAAATTTTTCGTGTCGAGCACGGATGGCAGCAATGGTACGAGGCCTTCGGTGTGTGTCGGCACTGCGGCCGCACTGCAGTGTTTGTGCTGAGCGAAAGTGTTAATGGGGACTACAAATACGTCCACAAGACTGGCTTGCTCAAAGTAGAGGGGGCGCTGAACAACTATGTGGATGTCAAAGGGCATATAAGCCTCAAAGACACTGCATCAATCGAGCCACCAGATCATCTACCAAAAGACATCGAGTCCGTGTTTCGCGAAGGCGTTACATGCCTTGCCGTAGGTTGTTATAACGCAGCCGGCACAATGTTTCGACTCTGCGTGGATTTGGCTACCAAATCGATGTTGCCCGCTGAAGAAACTCCAAGTCTTAACGCGAAGACACGACGTGATCTTGGCCTTCGTTTGCCGTGGTTGTTTGAGAATGGCCGTCTTCCCGAGTCACTGAAAGACCTTTCGTCCTGCATCAAGGAGGACGGGAATGATGGCGCTCATGCTGGCAATCTATCGGAGGCTGACGCTTCTGATGTCCTCGATTTCTCAGTTGCCCTTCTGGAACGTATTTACACGGAACCGGAGCGCCTTCGGCTGGCCAAGGAACGGCGTGACGCTCGCCGTTCAACGACGAAGTGAGCACAGCTGCCCAACCCATCATTCCACCGGACTTGTGCCAAAAGCCGCGCAGGCCGCTCAATTTTGACGTTGGGCAGCACAGGAATCTCCGTGGTCACCGAACTGAATAATTATGGGCTTTGTAAAGTTGGTCGTTGGGTCACTAGTAGCCACAAGTCTGTTGAACATCTTAGGTCTGTCTGTCCGACAGGAATCAACTACGAGATTTCTCCGGAGTGGAGAACAAAGCGCGATGTTGTCTACGCCTTGGTGTTTGGTGTGTCTGTTCGTTATGTTGGTGAAACCTCCACTGGAATGGCTGCTCGTTTCAATGGCTATCGCTATGGTAATCCTCTTGTTTCTGACACCGACAATCGCGTCAAGTTGGCCATAACGCAAGCTCTCGCCGAGGGAGCTGATGTGGAAGTATGGGCGTGCTGTCCATCAGCTGACTTTAGGTTGCCTAGCGGGGAGGTTATCCCAGTGCCCGCCAGTAAACCACTTGAAGAACATTTGATTGCTATATTTTGCCCAGTCTTGAATCTGAAGAATCTCAGGGCGGCTCTACCCTAACGGTATCTACACGGCTGAGAACGAAGAATAATTGGGGATAACTCCCTTTGCGTGTGACTTACATCTTTGCGTTTTCGAAGATTTGTGATTCAATACGCGCCTCTCGCGAGGGCGGTTAGCTCAGTGGTAGAGCACTGCCTTCACACGGCAGGGGTCACTGGTTCGAACCCAGTACCGCCCACCATGTTAACAAAAGCCTCGGCTATTGCAGCCGGGGCTTTTGTTTTTTGCATGCAGTTAAGTAGGGTGGCAAGTGTTTTTGCTTGCCCACCAGACCGCATTCACGACCATTTTATCGGCTGCATTTGCAAGCTTTTGAGTTAAAGACAAAACCGCCGGTCTCGCCCGGCTGGCGACCCGATTTCTTTTGCTCAGCCAAAAGAAATCGGGGAAAGAAAAGGCTGCCCCCTGCCAAGACCTGCGGCTGCCCTGTGCTACTCGACCAACCAAGCGGCTGCGCAACTCAGCCTAGTTGCTCACAAACTTCGTGAGCAACTGCGGACTTCAAACAGTGCTCGCCGAAAACTCTTGGCTGGTCTGCGTTGCTCGGCTTGGCAGCAGGGGATTAAAAGCAATACCAAACTATGACGGTCATTCCAGCTATCGCTGGAATCCACTGATGAAAGTCTATGTTGCTCGACAGATTAGTGAGGCGGATAGGAGTCTGGGGAAGGTATTTCAGATGTGGTTAGAAGCAATCGGAAATGCTAAAAATAAAACTAGTTTCGAAAACCATCAAAGAAATGATTGTCGATATCGTAAGTTTTTCTTGGAACTAGACCGAGTTCAAGCTCTTCGAACATTTGAATTAATTTCTCTCCATCTACTAGTTCTATTGGTTGAACACCATCCCTCATTGACTCGCGTTTAGCATCCGCCGTAAAAGTGCCCGTTGTTAGGATAATTCCCTTTTCAGCCCTTCCTGCCATTGCACCGCGAAAGTCTCTAACTTGGGATGCGGATACACTGCCTTCATAACGTTTACATTGGAAGAGAATCTGGAAACTTACAAATGGATTTATTTGCAGCACTCCATTGCCATCTATTCCGCCATCACCAGACCTTCCAGTAACTGTAACTTTTTCGAAGCCTGCTTCACGTAATAGTCTTTGGCAAACTCTTTCAAATCCGTCTGGGGGTAAGGATTTTAAAGTTGCTAGGAGAGCATCTTTATAGTTTTGATTAGAGTTGTCTGGCGGCGATAAATCACTTTCGTCCGACTCTGCGTATTCGATTTGGGATGAAGGCTTTTGTAACTTTGATTTTGTTGTTTGCAGTTGTACTTTTCTTATGATTTCTTTCAGAGCTTCTTCTGAAAAGATCGGCGCATTTTGACCTAACTCGGTTAATGTCCAAACTCCACGCTTTGATGAGTCAATATACCCAGTTTTAGCTAAAAAAAATCTTGCCCAGTGGATTTGATTTTCATATCTGGATACACCATTTTTGAGTCGTTTATCCAAAATCTCAGTAGGCAGGTTTAACTCTTCTGCTATGGTAGAACAAACTTCTTCTGCCTTTGCCGATCCACCTAGATTTTTGAGTGCGCTAATTACTGGATTTATATATGTAGCAAATTCTGATATCGCCATGATATTTCTCCAATAATTGAAGTTAGCAAATCATTCCCAGCTGTAATTGTGCAAACTCCATCGGTTTGCGCTTGAAGCCGCTCTTGGCGTATTGATGCCAGCGGCCGATGACGAAGCTCATGATGAGGTTGGCTTGCGCTTCCGGCAGTATCTTCTTGCCGGAGTCGGTCACGGCGATCTTCAGGCTTTGCTTGATGGTGATTTCCAGTCGGTCCAGCATCTGGTTGACGCGTTGTTGCAGCGCTTCGTTTTCATTGACCAGCGCATCGCCAATCAGCACGCGCGTCATGCCCGGGTTCTTTTCCGCGAACATCAGCAACACACCGACCGTGCGGCGCACCTGGGCGCTGCCGTCGGTTTCTTCCGTGGTGATCTTGTTGATGAGGCCGAACAGGGTCTGTTCGATGAAGTCGATCAGGCCTTCGAACATTTGCGCCTTGCCGGCGAAGTGGCGGTAGAGCGCTGCTTCGGAGACGCTCAGTTTTGCGGCGAGAGCTGCCGTGGTGATCTTCTCGCGTTTGGGGTTTTCCAGCATCTTGGCCAGAGTTTCGAGGATTTGCTGTTTGCGTTCGCCAGCCATGGTGGTTTCCTTTGTTGCTGTTTTTGGTCTTGTATCGGGGTTTGTTGTTCTTGTGCTGATTAATCTTTTTTCAGGATTATAACCGAACGTGAGTAAGGGCTAACACGCTCGGGATGCGGTAATTGACGTAGTTGGGTTTGTGCAGCCTGCGGCTGACCCAGATGGTTTTCATGCCCATGCGTTTTGCCGTTTTCAGTGCCGGCAGGCTGTCTTCCAGCATGACGCAGTCGCTGCCTTTGGCACCAATGCTGCGCAGCATTTGGGCAAAGCCGCGCACAGAAGGCTTGGGGTGAAAACGGCTGCATTCGACGCTGAAGACTTCTTCGAACAGGTCGTCGATGCCGAGCAGGTAGAGCACACGGTAGGCGTAATGTTGCGGCGCGTTGGTAAAGACCACCTTGCGTCCGGGCAGGCGTTGCAGCCAGTGGCGCAGGCGTTTGCGCTGTATCACCATCTGCGGTAGTTCGGGGAATTGGTGGGTCTCGTTGAGAAAGTGGTGAGGACTGATGCCGTGGTGGCGGGTCAGGCCTTTGAGCGTGGCGCCATAGACATGCCAGTAATGACGACGCAGCGCGTGGGCATCTTCTTCGTCCAGTTCAAGGTGGTCCATGATGTATTGCGTCATGGCCTGGTTCATCACCGGAAAGATATGTGAGCTGGCATCGTGCAGGGTATCGTCAAGGTCAAAGACCCAGACGCGCCTGCTGTTTTTACAATCCTGATTTGCCACAGAGCACGATCACAGAGATGTATCGATGAGGGGTACTCTGAGTCCTCTGTGAACTCTGTGGCTGAATCGATTCACTTGGCTTTGATCAGCGTGCCGACGCCTTCATCGGTCAGGACTTCCAGCAGCAGCGCGTGTTCGACGCGGCCGTCAATGATATGCACGGATTTGACGCCACTGCGTGCAGCATCGAGTGCAGAACTGATCTTGGGTAGCATGCCGCCTGACAGTGTGCCGTCTTCGACCATTTCATCCACCTGCTTGGGCGTCAGGCCGGTCAGCAGGTTACCCGCTTTGTCCAGTACGCCCGGTGTGTTGGTCAGCAGTATGAGTTTCTCTGCATTGAGGATTTCGGCCAGTTTGCCGGCAACCACATCGGCATTGATGTTGTAGGTTTCGCCATCGGAACCGACACCAATCGGTGCGATGACCGGGATGAAGTCGCCTGTGTCGAGAAAGGAGATCAGGCTGGGGTCGATGGCAGTGATGTCGCCAACGCTGCCGATGTCGAAGAATTCACCCGGTTTTTCCTTGTTTTCCATCAGCAGTTTTCTGGCGCGGATGAAATTGCCATCCTGTCCGGTCAGGCCTACTGCCTTGCCGCCATGGCGGTTGATCAGGTTGACGATCTCCTTGTTAACCTGGCCGCCCAGCACCATTTCCACCACGTCCATGGTTTCTTCGTCGGTGACGCGCATGCCCTGGATAAAAGTGCCTTTTTTGCCGAGCCTGTCCAGCAGGTCATTGATCTGCGGGCCGCCACCATGTACGACGACAGGGTTCATGCCGACCAGCTTCAGTAGCACGACGTCGCGAGCGAAGCAGTCCTGCAAGGCCGGGTCGGTCATGGCGTTGCCGCCGTATTTGATGACGATGGTTTTGTCAAAGAACCGCTTGATATAGGGCAGTGCTTCAGCGAGGGTTTGTGCCTTCTGGGCAGCTGTGGTTTTAGTGAGCATTGACTCTCTCGGCGAGTGAACGAATTTGCAGCTATTTTACCTTGAAAAAAAGCCTGAGGCGGTGCCGAAATTATGCTAAGTTTTAGTACGAGATTTTGGTGCAGGTCGCGATGCTTGATTCATGAACGGGGAAGTTATGCCGAGTGATATTGAAATAGCCCAGAAAGCCCAATTGAAGAAAGTTTGCGAGATTGCCGCCGACTTGGGTTTGACTGAAGAATCCGTTGAGTTATATGGGCGTTACAAGGCCAAGATCGACACCCGGCTCAATCCGCATTTGCAGCAGCGACCAGATGGCAAACTGATCCTGGTGACGGCTATCAGCCCCAGCCCGGCTGGCGAGGGCAAGACGACGACGACGGTGGGTCTTGGCGACGCCCTCAATCGTATCGGCAAGCAAGCCATCGTTTGCCTGCGTGAGCCTTCCATGGGGCCGGTGTTCGGCATGAAAGGCGGCGCTGCCGGTGGCGGGCATGCACAGGTGGTGCCGATGGAAGATATCAATCTGCATTTCACCGGCGATTTTGCCGCCATCGCCCTCGCGCACAATCTTCTTTCCGCACTCATCGACAATCACATCCACCAAGGTAACGAACTGCAGATCGACCCGCGTCAGGTGACCTGGAAGCGTGTGATGGACATGAACGACCGCGCGCTGCGGCAGATCGTCGTCGGTCTTGGTGGCAAGGTCAATGGTCAGGCACGGGAGGACGGTTTCGATATCGTCGTCGCTTCCGAGGTGATGGCGATCTTCTGTCTGGCGGAATCGCTGAAAGACCTCAAGCAACGGCTGGGCAATATCGTCATCGGCTATACCTATGACGGCAAGCCGGTGCAGGCGCGCGACCTGAAGGCGCACGGCGCCATGGCCGTGCTCTTGAGGGACGCCATCCGTCCCAATCTGGTACAGACGCTGGAACATACGCCCGCCATCGTGCACGGCGGCCCTTTTGCCAACATCGCCCACGGCTGCAATTCGGTCATCGCCACCAAACTCGGCCTCAAGCTGGCGGATTATGTTGTGACCGAGGCCGGTTTCGGCGCTGACCTCGGTGCCGAAAAATTCATCGACATCAAGTGCCGCAAATCCGGTTTGCGGCCATCCGCCTGTGTCGTGGTGGCGACCATCCGCGCGCTGAAATACCATGGCGGCGTCGAGGTGCCGCAACTGGAGATCGAGAATCTGGCTGCGCTTGAGCAAGGGTTAGCCAATCTGCGCAAGCATGTGGAAAACGTCACCCGGCATTATGGCCTGTCCTGCGTGGTGGCCATCAATCGCTTCAATGCAGACACCGATGCCGAGATCGCGCTGGTGCGCAAGCGTCTGGCAGAACTTGGCGTCAATGTCGTCCTTGCCGAACACTGGGCAAAAGGCGGCGCAGGTGCTGAAGATCTGGCGCATGAGGTGGTTCGTCTGGTCGAAAGCGACAAGAGCCGCATGCAGTTCGTCTATGAAGATGGCGACCCGTTATGGGAGAAAGTGCGCAAGGTTGCTACCCGGATTTATGGGGCGGCGGATGTGCATGCGCCCAGACGATTACGCGTGCAGATCGATCAGTTGCAGGCCGACGGCTACGGCCATTACCCGATCTGTGTGGCGAAGACACAGTACTCGTTCTCGACCGATGCCAGTGCCCGGGGCGCCGTGCAGGGGCATGTAATTACGATACGGGCGGTTCGGTTGTGCGCGGGTGCAGAGTTTATCGTCATGATCTGTGACGACATCATGACCATGCCCGGCTTGCCGAAAGTGCCATGTGCCACGCGCATTGATATTGATGACAATGGCCGCGTCAGCGGGCTTTATTGAGGAAACGCTGATTAAATGAGCGTTTCCTGAGTAATTCTGTCAGGAATCTTTGTCACAGCCCTGAATCAGCATCTGCACAAACTGCCGGATGTTGACCTCGTTCTGCAGCGTGATCGAAGTGAATTCAACCGCAGCCAGATGTTTGCCCTTGTGCTCACTGGTGCGCACCACTTTGCCATAGATGTCGCCGGCGTGATAGCCAATCAGTGACAGGTCGATGCTGAGCTTGATGTCATCCAGTGCTTTGATTTTCTGGTCGAATTCGGCCTGGATGCCGAAGTAGCTGATATCGCGTATCGTGCCTTGCAAAACCTTGTCTGAGACTATCTTGTGTTCGATTTGCTGGTAAGTGAAAGGCATGCGCACCTTGACCCGCTGGCTCCTGCGGGCTTCGCGTCGCGGCACGTTGAGGCCGAGCGAAGGGATGGCCAGGACTTCATGTACCTGCACTGGTTCCGCTTTGCCTTTGACAAAAATATCACTGGGGTTGCCCACTGTAATAAAGTTGCCGGCATGTTTGAATGTTTCCTGGCCAATCAGGATCTGGCCACGCAAACTGAAAGACTCGATGCGTGAGGCAAGATTGACGCAGTCACCGATCACCGTATATTCGGAATGCTGTTTTGAGCCGAGCCTGCCCGCCATGGCCTTGCCGGTGTTGATGCCTATGCCCATATAGAGCGGCGGCAATTGCAGACTGTTGTTGACGGCATTGATATCGTCCATCGCCAGTTGCATCCTGACGGCGCAAGCCAGGCTTCTTTGCAAATCATCTACATGAGGCTGTGGGGTGCCAAATGTGGCCATGATGGAATCGCCCATGAATTTATCAACCATGCCGTGATGCTGGATCACGATATCGCTCATGGCGGAGAGATAGCGGTTCAGCATCTTGATGACTACTTTTGCCGGGTATTCGGAAGAGACGGCAGTAAATCCGCGCAAGTCCGCAAAGAGTGTGCTGACCTTTAATTGCTTAAATCCACCTGAGCCGTATTCCTGTGCAGATGTCGTTGTTTTTTTCATCGGGCTGCTTTGCGCGTTGCCAGTAATATAATGATTCTAGACTTTAATTCAGGGATGAAAAGCCCGGTTCATGGTGTGAATGAAAATAAAAAAAGCGGCCTTACGGCCGCTAAACGAGGAGGAACTATGATTATTTGATGGTGAGTTTCTTGGCGGAGCTGACGGTCTTTTTCGGCAAGGTCAGTTCCAGGATGCCATCCTTGTACTGTGCTTCGGCCTTGGCTTCGTCAATTTCATTTTCCAGTGCAAAGCTGCGTGACACGCTGCCAAAATAACGCTCGCTGCGCAGCACCCGGGTGCCTTCCTTCACTTCGTTTTCCTTGCGGACCTCGGCGCTGATGCTGACCTGG
This sequence comes from Betaproteobacteria bacterium HGW-Betaproteobacteria-8, assembly GCA_002842135.1. The sequence continues at coordinate 30,780 of PHCD01000008.1, forward strand.
TTGCCATCGATTGTGACGTGGATGTTGTCCTTGCTCACACCGGGGATCTCGGCATGTACCGTGTAATTCTGTTCATGTTCTTCGACGTCAATTTTCATTTGCGGTTGAGCGCTGTTTTCAACGCGAACCGGGCGGAAGAAACCGCGGAACACTTCATCAAACGGGTCGAAATTTGTAACGCTGAACGGGTCGTTTCGAGTGATGTTGGCCATCTGTATTTCCTTTCAATCAAGTCAGTTGAATTCAGGACTACGAAAAACCTTGCTTGCTTAATTTGCCTGCTTGACTACGAGATTGGGCTGGCTTGAAAAAATTCAAGGGGCCTGGAAGCCCCTTGAGAAATTTTTTTGATGCATCGCTAAATCTGCTTCCAGAACACCTTTGAGCGGCGCTGCAGGTTGTAGAGGTTTTGTCGCTGTGGCGGCAGGCTGCTGACATCCTGTTCAACGAAACCGCGCTCCAGAAACCAGTGCTCGGTGCGGGTGGTAAGGACGAAGATGGATTGCAGGCCGGACTCCTTCGCTTCCTGCTCGCAATATTTCAGCAGCCTGTCGCCGCGTCCGCCGCGCCGGAACCCAGGGTGCACGGCCATGCAGGCAAGCTCGGCGGTTTTCTGTTGTGGGAACGGATAGAGCGCGGCGCAACCGATGATGCGGCCATCGTGTTCCATGACATGAAAATGGTTGATTTCCATCTCCAGCCGCTCGCGTCCGCGCCGGACCAGCACACCCTCGGCTTCTAGCGGTTCTATCAGTTGCAGGATGCCGCCGACATCGCCGATCTCGGCCTGGCGCATGGATTCCAGCGGTTCTTCGGTAATCATGGTGCCGATACCGTCGTGCGTGAACAACTCCTGCAGAATGGCGCCATCGACATGGCGGCTGATCAGGTGTGTGCGTGCGACGCCGTTGTCCGAGGCCTTGATGGCGGCGGGCAGGAAATACTTTTCGTCCTCGGTGATGTTCTGGTCGCCTTTTTCCTTGATGTGCCGCAGCAGATTCTCCGCCTTGTGCGCGGTCATTTCCCGCAGCAGTTCGCCGCGCGCGTTGTGTACACCCGGCGTATCGATCAGGAAGATCAGTTTGTCTGCGTCGAGCGCAATTGCAGCATTCACGGCAACGTCCTCCAGCGTCAGGTTGAACACCTCGCCGGTCGGCGAATAGCCCATGGGGGAGAGCAGGACCAGTTCACCGTCATCCAGTCTTTTCTGGATGCCGGTCGCATCCACCCGGCGTACCGTGCCGGTGTGTTGCAAGTCCACGCCATTGAGCACGCCCAGGGGTTTTGCCGTGACAAAGTTGCCGCTGGCGACACGGATGTCCGAGCCGGCCATGGGTGAATTGACCAGTCCCATGGAAAGCAGGGCTTCGATTTCCACGCGCACGGCGCCATTGGCTTCTTTCACGGCCTGCATGGCTTCGTCATCGGTGACGCGCAGGCCTTCTACCATGTGAGTTTCGATGCGATTCTTTTTCAGGCGAGATTCGATCTGCGGGCGCGAACCATGTACCAGCACCAGCCGGACTTCGAGGCTGGCGAGCAGATTGAGATCGTGGGATAAGGCAACAAACTGGCCGTCATCGACCACCTCGCCGCCAAAGGCGATGACAAAGGTGCGGCCGCCAAAGGCATGGATGTAGGGTGCGGCCGAACGGAACCAGCGTACGAATTCCTGCGGCCTTTGCAACTGTATCTGGGTGGATGTCTGGGCAGCAGGAGCGCTGGCTGCTTCCGACTGCGAATAGAGAAAAGCGGGAGTGCAGTCGAGGGCGGTACAAAGCCGCCTCAGCATGGTTTCGGAAACGCCCTGTACGCCTCGCTCAATGCGCGACAGGTTGCCGCTGTCGGTATCGACCTGTTGGGCGAGT
>PHCD01000090.1 GCA_002842135.1 Betaproteobacteria bacterium HGW-Betaproteobacteria-8
TGTCGTTATGTGGTTTGTTCATGGCATCCATTAGAAATAACCCTCCTTCTTGCGCTGCTCCATGGAGGCGTCGGAGGTTTGGTCGTCAAGGCGCGTGGCGCCGCGTTCGGTGATGGTCGTGGTCGCCGTTTCCAGCACGATCTTGCTGATGTCATCGGCATCGCTCGGTACCGGGGCGGTGCAGGTGATATCGCCCACAGTGCGGAAGCGCACCTGCATGTTGATGATTTCCTCGCCCGGTTTCGGCTGGTTGATCACTTCACCGCTCGCCAATGGCACGTTGACCGGCACGATGGCGCCGCTACGCATCACGATATCGCGTTGATGCGCGAAATAGATGCTGGGCAGGGTGAGCTTTTCGCGTTCGATGTACTGCCAGACATCCATCTCGGTCCAGTTAGAAATCGGGAATGCACGGATGTTCTCACCTTTGTGGCTGCGCGCGTTGTACAGGTTCCACAGCTCGGGACGCTGATTCTTCGGATCCCATTGGCCGAATTCATCGCGGAAACTCATGATGCGTTCCTTGGCGCGGGCTTTTTCCTCGTCACGACGGGCGCCGCCGATGCAGCAATCGAAACCGTGCTCTTCAATGGCTTCCAGCAAAGTCACTGACTGGTGCTTGTTGCGGGGCTCATCCGGCGTCTTCAGAACGACGGTGCCGCGTTTCATGGAGTCTTCCACAGAACGCACAATCAGGCGCTCGCCCAGTTCTGCGGCGCGCTGGTCACGGAAATCGATGACTTCCTTGTAGTTGTGGCCGGTGTCTATATGCATCAGCGGGAAGGGGAAGCGGCCAGGGCGGAAGGCCTTTTCCGCCAGTCGCAGGATGCACAGTGAATCCTTGCCGCCGGAGAACAGCAGTACCGGGTTCGAGCATTGGCCGGCGACTTCGCGCAGGATATGAATCGCTTCCGATTCGAGCCAGTCGAGATGACTCAGGGTTTCTTTGGTTGAAGTAGTCATGTCAATCACTAGTTAAATAATTCGTTATAAATCAGTATATTTTGATTACTTCTTAACGTGAAGTCCGCATTCTTTGCTCTCCGGGTCTTCCCACCACCATCTGCCGGCGCGGATATCCTCGCCCATGGCGACGGCACGGGTGCAGGGCGCGCAGCCGATGCTGGGGTAGAACTGGTCGTGCAGCTTGTTATAGGGCACCTTGTGTATGCGGATATAAGCCCAGACTTCCTTTTCCGTCCAGTCGCTCAAGGGGTTGAATTTCTCAAGACCGTTCGATTCATCGAATTGACGTACTGGCAGCTCGGCCCGGGTAGCGGACTGTTGTGCACGCATGCCGGTGATCCAGGCCTTTTTACCTTTCAAGGCACGCTGTAGCGGTTCTACCTTGCGCATGTGACAGCAGGCTTTGCGCAGTTCGATGGATTCGTAAAAGGCGTTGATGCCATGTGTCTGCACATAGTTTTCCACAGCTTCCAGGCGAGGGAACAACACTCTCAGCCTGGTATTGTAGGTGCTCTCCACCTCGGCCATCAGGTCGTAGGTTTCCGACGGCAGGCGGCCGGTATCCAGCGAAAATATCTCGATGGGTAGTTTGGTCTTGAGGATGAGGTCGGTCAGCACCATGTCCTCTGCACCCATGCTGTTGGCGAAAGTGACTTCGTGCTGCTGGCCGAATTCGTCAACGGCGGATTGTAGCAGGGCGAGTGCCGCCTGCGATTTTGCCTCGACCGAGGCGCGCAAGGCATCCGTCAATTCCGGCGAGGTGGCCGGATTGGCGGCGGCAGGGCGTAACAGTGAGACTTCGCCGTTCATCGCTTGGCACGTCTCCAGACGGGTTGTGTTTCATCCACTGCACCTTGGTAGGGCTTGCTGAAATCCTGCAGGCTGGCCAGCGCATCCTCGGCTGAGCGGTCAGCGCGAATCTGGTAACTGTCGAAGCCGCAACGCTTGAGGAAGAACAGCTGGTCGCGCAGTACATCGCCAAAAGCGCGTAGTTCGTTCTTGTAGCCGTATCTGGTGCGCAGCAGGTTGCCTATGGAGAAAATGCGGCCGTCGGCAAAACGTTCGACGTAGATGGCGATGATGGGCAGTTGGTTGATGTCGTCAACAGCATCGATCAGGGTTTCCAGCACTTCATGCGTTGCCAGCCAGATGCCGAGTTCGCCTTTGGCGAGTCTCGGCGCCAGTTCCTGCTTACGTGCTTGCCAGACTGGCAGCGGCACAATGATTTTGCCGCTGGCAGGGATGACGGTTGCTGCAATTTGCTCCGGGTTGCAGGCCTGCTCACCGGTCAGTTTAAACAGCACAACCTTGCCAGCCTGCTTGCGCACGATCTCTTCGCCTGCCGGCAGGGTGACGGTGATCCACTCATTTTCGACGATGGCGTTATTGTGAATGAGGTTAGACATTGGCTACCTCCCCAGCTTTGGCATAGACATGTTCCTTGAATGGCGTGATACCGATACGGCGTACGGTATCGATAAAGCGTTCCTCATCGGTGCGTTCACGCAGGTAGACTTCGATCAGGCGCTGGACGACGCCCGGCATTTCTTCGGCGGCAAATGCGCGGCCAATGACGGTGCCGAGGCTGGCATCGTTGCCTTGCTTGCCGCCGATAGTGACCTGATACCATTCAGAGCCATCCTTATCGACGCCTAGGATGCCGATATGGCCGACATGGTGATGGCCGCATGCATTCATGCAGCCTGAAATGTTCAATTCCAGCTCGCCGATGTCGTGCAGGTAGTCGAGGTTGTCGAACTGCATCTGGATGGCTTCGGCGATCGGGATGCTCTTGGCATTGGCCAGTGAGCAGAAGTCGCCGCCCGGGCAGCAGATGATGTCGGTCAAGAGGCCGATGTTCGGCGTGGCCAGACCATTGGCGCGGGCGATTTCCCAGACGCTGTAGAGGTCAGACAGTTTGACGTCGGTCAGGATCAGGTTCTGCTCGTGCGAAGCGCGTAGTTCGCCGAAGCTGTATTTCTCGGCGAGGTCGGCGACCACGTGCATCTGCTCCGAAGTGATATCGCCTGGCGCCTTGCCATGCGGTTTCAATGACAGGGTGACGGCGCGATAGCCCGGCTGCTTGTGCGCATGCACGCAGCGTTTGACCCAGGCGGCAAAGGCCGGGTTGCTGGCAATGGCGCTGTCGAAACTGGCATCGTGTGCTGGCAGGTTTTCATAAGGCATGGCCGTGAAATATTGCGATACGCGTGCCAGTTCAGCTTGGGTAATGGTATTCGGGCCGTCTTTCAGATGCTGCCATTCCTCGTCAACCTGACGGCGGAATTCATCAATGCCCAGTGCCTTGACCAGAATCTTGATGCGCGCCTTGAAGGAGTTGTCGCGGCGACCGTGCAGGTTGTAGACGCGGATGATCGCTTCGCAATAGGTGAGGATGTGCTGCCACTCAAGGTGCTCGCGGACGACACTGCCGAGAATCGGTGTGCGACCCAAGCCGCCGCCGACCCAGACCTTGATGGCCATCTTTTGCTGATCGTCGTAATAGAACTCCAGGCCGATGTCATGCGCCTGAACAATGGCGCGATCTTGTTTGGTGCCGGATACGGCGATCTTGAACTTGCGCGGCAGCAGGGCAAATTCCGGATGGAAGGTGCTCCATTGACGGATGATTTCGGCCACGGCACGCGGGTCGATGATCTCGTCCGGGGCAACACCGGCAAACTGGTCGGTCGTGATGTTGCGGATGCAATTACCGGAAGTCTGGATGGCGTGCATTTGCACGGTGGCCAGTTCGGCCAAGATGTCCGGGGTGTCTTCCAGCTTGGGCCAGTTCAGTTGCATATTGGTGCGCGTGCTGAAGTGACCGTAACCGCGGTCATAGCGTGTTGCGATGTCACCCAGCTTATGCAATTGTGTGGAAGAAAGTGTGCCATAGGGGACGGCAATGCGCAGCATGGGCGCATGGCGCTGGATATAGAGGCCATTTTGCAAACGCAGTGGACGAAACTCCTCGTCGGTGAGTTCGCCAGCCAGGAATCGGCGCATCTGGTCACGGTATTGCACGACCCGTTCGTCGACAAGGGATTGATCTATTTCGTCATATTTATACATGATTTAAGTCACTAATTCGTTACAAACTTGAGGCCGATCAGCAGCAGGATGGAGGCCAGGACAGGGCGTAGTATTTTATCAGGAATCCGTGCACTTAGATGACTTCCTATCCAAATGCCTGGCAAAGAGCCTATCAGTAGGCTCGCCAGCAACGTGAAATTCACATTGCCCAGGGTCCAGTGACCGGCTCCCGCCAGGGCGGTGAGCGGTATGGCGTGGGCCAGATCGGTGCCGACTACTTTCAGTGCAGGCAGGCGAGGGTAGAGGAAGAACAAGGCAACAGTGCCAAGTGCGCCAGCGCCTACTGAGGAAAGTGTAACCAGGATGCCGAGCACGACCCCAACAGTGACAGTGACGGCAGGTTGCCAGCGTCCAAACCGTCCTTCATTGCTTTCTTTCGATATAGGTGGTGCATGTCGCTGCAGGTAGGAGCGAACAAGCACAGCGATAGAGGTCAGTACCAGTGCAATACCCAGGCTGTAGGTAATGACACCGGAGATATCTTTGCTGTTCTGGTCAAGATAACGTAACAGCAGTATGGTGAGCACCGCAGCAGGCAGGCTGCCGCAGGCTAGCTGGCGTACTATCTTCCAGTCGACCGAGCCATGGGTGCCGTGGTGTACCCAGACACCGCCGGTTTTGGTGATGGCAGCAAATAACAGGTCGGTGCCAACGGCAACAGCCGGTGAAAAATTGAACAGGAACACGAGTAGCGGTGTCATGAGCGAGCCACCGCCTACACCGGTCAGCCCCACTAAAGTACCGACCATTAAGCCGGAAAAAATATAGCCAAGTTCCACAGTCTGCCTTTGATTGATGTGTGATTGGAAACAGCAGGGCACTATAGCAGTTTGCGATGCACATCTTTAATAATATGTTATTCTACATATATTCTATTTGATTATATTGATTGGCTCCGGGATGAAACTCCATCAACTGCGATATATCAGGGAGGTTGCGAGACAGAACCTCAATATCTCTGCCGCGGCCGACGTGCTGCATACATCGCAGCCGGGCGTCAGCAAGCAGATTCAGCTGCTGGAGGAGGAACTCAATCTGCAGATTTTTCAGCGCAACGGCAAGCGCCTGGTGGGCATTACCGAGCCGGGTGAGGCAGTGCTTGCCCTGGCTGAACGCATGCTGTTTGAAATGGAGAACATCAAGCGCGTTGGTGAGGAGTTCGGCAATGAGGAAACCGGTGCGTTGACAATCGCCACTACCCATACGCAGGCTCGGTATCGTCTGCCGGCGGCCGTCAAGCAATTCGTCGATCAATATCCCAAAGTAAAACTGACCATACACCAGGGCAACCCGACCCAGGTTGCCGAACAGATTGTCAGCGGTGAAGCGGATATCGGCATCGCCACCGAAGCTATCAGCAATTATGAAAAAATCCTCTGTCTGCCTTTGTACCGCTGGAATCGCTGCATCGTCGTCCCGCACGGACATCCCTTGTTAAGCGATGTGCCGCTGACCCTGAAGAAAATCGCACAATATCCGCTGATTACCTATGATTTCGGTTTTACCGGCAGTTCCATTGTCAGTGGTGTTTTTAGCAAGGAAGGCCTGAGCCCGAACATTGTCCTCACTGCGATTGATGCGGACGTTATCAAGACCTATGTCAATCTCGGGCTAGGCATCGGCCTGCTGGCCAGTATGGCATACGATAAGGAGCGGGATACCAATTTGGCGATGATCGATGCCAGCCACCTGTTTCCAGAAAGTACGACCTTCCTTGGGATCCGGCGTGATGCTTACCTGCGTGGCTTTGTTTATGCCTTCATCCAGTCATTGGCTCCGGGTTACGACAAAAAAGCCGTACAGGCAGCACTCAAGGACTAGCTCTGCGCGATATTGAGCGCATATGATGATGCTTTCCATCGTCGGCAGTTCAGGCCGACGGCTATTTGAAGGACGCAACCATGAGAACCCTATCAGTCGTTCCCGCGCTGGTATTTTTGGCCAGCCTGATTTCCCTGCCCGCTTGTGCGGCCGACGGTCGCCCCGCACCAATGCCGCCGGTCAATCCGGATAATGCGCTCTACATCGTGCAGGTGGAGCCGGGCGTCACGCATGAGGACATCGTCATCAGCCTGGATTCAGCAGCGCAGGGCAAGAACTTCGTCAGCCCGGCGACTTTC
>PHCD01000009.1 GCA_002842135.1 Betaproteobacteria bacterium HGW-Betaproteobacteria-8
TCAAGCAGTAGCAGTAAATGCGCACAACTCAAGCCTGCGCTCTACACTACGCACAGCGATCAAGAAGGTCGTGAAGGCAGTTGAAGCTGGCGATAAAGCTGCTGCAACCGCAGCTTTTACTGCCAATGTCAGCGTCATCGACCGTATCGCTGACAAAAAGATCATTCACAAGAACAAGGCCGCTCGTCACAAGAGCCGCCTGAGCGCTGCCATCAAGGCAATGGCTTAAGCCAACAAGCTCTAGTAACAAAAAAGACAGTAATAAAAAAGCCGAACATGTTGTTCGGCTTTTTTATTACCTGCAATTGCCTACCCACTGCGGACAAACGTGCACCCTTCCAGCCGCAAGTCATACCTGACCAGTTCAATCGCCCTGCTTTGCACTTTTCAACTCCGGTCTCAATGACTGCCCATTTCCGATTTTCTGCTGTATCTCGATAACCGCATTCTCAATCGCAACAAAACGCTCAGGAGTCGTCGGATGTGAAGACTTCATGGTGATTGCCCTGGAGTTTGTCGTTGCCATCCTGCGCCAGAAATTCGGGGCGTCACCAATTGGATATCCTGCTTTCGCCATGAAATAAAGGCCGACATAATCTGCCTCCTGTTCAAACTCAACAGAATAGACGCTTGCACCGGCATTTGAGCCGATCTTGCTGAAATCGCCCCCGGTATTGACGCCGCCGACTGCAGCAGCCACATCCAACACCAGACCCAGCAAACCGCCTACCATGGCATTTTTCTGCTTGGCGTCAACATGCCTCATGGCGTTATGCGCCAGTTCATGGCTGAGCACTAGCGCCACCTCCTCATCACTGCGGAAGAAATCCATCATGCCCTTGTAGATCACGATGTTCTTGCCGTCGGCATAAGCATTCTTCACGTCGTCAGGCGACAGGTGCACACGGAAGTCACAGGCTTGGCTATGCGTAATGGAAAACTTGCGTTCTTCCGAACCACGCCGCACGACCAGTTCAACCGGCACCCCGGCCTTGCCCTGCACCGACAGATTTTCCAATACCTTGACGGAAGCGTCCTTGCCGGCCGGGGCTTCCCAGCCATTGATTGAGACCAAGGTATCGCCTTCCGCCAGTCCAGCCGCAGCTGCCGGAGAACCAGCCGCAACGGAAGAAACACTGACGGACGTACCCAACCCGAATTTCGATTCGACAACATCGTGCCATTCCTTGCCGAAATTTTCGTTGTTCCACACCGTAAACCCGTAATAGGGCCCGACCTGATCGGCACACAAATCAACCCCACTCACCACAATTCTGGAAGCAACATTCTGCAAACGCCGGTAAGCCTGGATATATTCCTCGATCACCATTTCACGCTGTTTCCGGGTTTCCGCCTTGGCACTATCCGAATCCACGGAGGGCATACGTGTTTGAGGTGAAGTACAGCCGATCAGGGCAATTAAGGGAGTAACGAACAACAAGAAGATACGTAAGTTCATAGTCATTTAATTCTCATTAGTTTCTGGCAAGTAGGCGAAAATCCAGTCCATATAGTATTTCCTGTTCTCAAATGATTGATATCTCTCTGGAAAGCCTCTGGTTTTAAACGGCTTTTCTGACGACAGGCTATAAACTCCCATGATGCCGCCGCTTGGGGCTTCCAAAATTCCCCATCCAGGCCTTCCTGTCGTCGGGTCCAGGTATAGCTTTCTTAGATAACGTTGCGGCGTAGGGAAGCGGTCATCCTTCAACAAGGCTTCCAGTGTGGGGGGGAATTGCTTCACCATCCCGGGCGACTGATTGTAGTAATTGCCGATAGCTTCCCGTATCTTGTCACCGACCTTGAGCAGTTCCTGTTCGCGTTCACGTTTACGGATACTGCTCCAGGCGTTACCTGCTTCGGCCAGACTGAAGCCGGCCAGGATGATAATAAGTAAAACACCCATAAAGGCAAAGCCTTTATTGTTCCTGTATAAGTTACCAATCTGCATAATAACTCCCGTCTTCAGCGAGCTCCTCAGACCCGCTGTAGATGTCATATATCTGGCCCTCTGCCAATGGATCGGGAGGCGGTATGAATATCCAGGTATCCGATTGTCCTGTGATAGGGTCTACCGGAATGGCACGCAGGTATTTATGTTCCACCAGGTTATCCAGCGTATCGGGGTAGGTGCCCTTGTCACCGTAGTATTTATCGATGGCATCGCGCATGGTGATCAGGCTGTGTTTGAGCGAAGTCTCACGCGCACGATCAACCGTTCCGAAATAGCGCGGCGAGACCAGGCTAAGCAGGGTGGCGACAATGGCAAGGACGACAAGCACCTCGATCAGCGTGAATCCACCAGGCTTGATCCAGTTGCGCATCACCATTCCCTGTAGGGCTGCTGGTTAAGCCCCGTATCGTTCGAAAGCGAATAAACGTCATAAACATCATCGCCTTCCTGTGGCTCCTCAAAGGAACTGGCGTAGCTGCGTTTACCCCAGGTCTCTTCTGCAGATAACTCATGATCGGTGGCAAATGGGTCCCTGGGTATCCTGCGGAGGAAATAGATCTTCCGCTTCTTGAGGTCGCGTTTGTTCTCTACGCCTTGTACCAATATCTGCAGGTTGGGCGGATAACCGGATTGCCCTGGATTCTTTTTAATGATCCCTTCGTCGACAGCTTTTTTATAAGCATCTATCGCATCGCGTATCTGCCATAAGTCGCGTCGCAACTCCTGTTCCTTGGCGCGCTTGGCGCTGACTTGCATCACTGGCGTAGCCGAACTCAGGATCAGTCCGAGCAGGGCCAGCGCCACCACCAGTTCTATCAGGGTAAACCCACGTGCCAGTTTCAGCCTGTTCATGGCTAGCGGTTACCATTGTCCGGGCTGGATATCTCGTCCAGCGGCATCATGACCGAGCCTGCGAACGACTTGTCCGCTTGTGCACGCTCATCCTGTACTTGCTGCGGCGTTTTCGCCGGTGCCTGCTGTGCGGGTGGCGGTGCATAATCCACATTCTGGCGTCCGCCACGGCTGTTGCCGGCATTGCGGTCTATGCCTGCCGGGAATGCGGTATAGAGTGCATCAGCCGGTGTCAGGTTGCTGATGATGCGGGGGGTAATGAGCAGGGCTATTTCCTTTTTACTGCGATCATTGTTCTTGTCAGTAAACAGTTTGCCTATCAGCGGCAGTTTGGAAAGGCCCGGCACACCGGTGGAAATCTTCTGCTCGTCATCGCGTAGCAGTCCCGCCAATACCTGTGTTTCGCCGTTTTTGAGGCGGAGGATGGTATTGGCGTTTCGCGTACCTATGGTATAAGTCACGGTGCCTGAACTGGTGGTTAGCTTGTCAGTCTGGTTGCTGACCTCAAGCCCAACCTTGATGGAAACTTCATCATTGAGCAGGATGGTAGGTTCCACATCCAGCTTGATGCCGACTTCGATATAAGTAACCGATTGCGAAACGAAGCCGGTCGAGTTGGCAATGCTGGTAAGTACCGGAATACGGTCGCCGACATGAATCTTGGCCTTCTCGCGGTTCCTGACACGGATATGCGGATTGGCCAGCAGGTTGGTGTCGGTATCCTGTTGCAACAGGTTAAGTGCCAGTACCGGGTCGCTGATACTGAATACGCCCAGATTGGAGCTAAAACTCTTCAGTTCCCTGACTGTCAGCCGGCCTGGGCTCAACGTGGTCGTGCCGTTGACCGTATCCCGGCCCTGTACACCGAGGCCGACTGCAGTCGGATAGCGAATGCCGATGGCTTCCAGGCTTCTGCGATTGATCTCAAGTACTTCGACCTCCAGCATCACTTCCGGGTCGGCCATGTCCTGTGAGGCAACCAGCTTCTCTGCAGTGCGTATCGCTTCTGCAGTATCGCGCATCACCAGCGTATTGAGCCTTTCATCTATGTAGACGTCCTTGGTTTTCACCACGGTCTTGATCATTGCCATCACCTTCTTGGCATCGGTATTACTCAGGTAGAAGCTACGTACATAGGTTTCCTGGTATTCCTGGCTGCGGCTCAGGGGATAGATCAGCAGGGTGTTGTCGTTCAATATCTTCTTGCCCAGTTGGTTGCTGGCGAGGATAACCTCAATTGCCTCCTCTATCGGCGTATTGCGCAAAAAGACACTGGTGCGTTGATCGCTGCGCAGTTCCTGGTCGTAAGTGAAATTCAGATCGGCGGCTTTGGAAATGAACTCGAAAACCGATTTAATCGGTACATCCTTGAATTCGAGCGAAATCGGTTTTTTGAAGGCAGACTTGATCTGGGGCGGATTGAGAATCTTGTCTACGCGTTTCTGTTCGATCTGCTCATAAAGTGCGCGTGCGCTACTATTGTTCGCTGCTTCCGCCAGTACGGCGCGCACGATATTCTGTGCACCCTCGATGTCGCCGTTATCAGCCAGGGCGCTGGCCTGCAGCAACATGGTTTCATGCCGGCTGGCAATGGCCAACTGGCGAATGCCGTCCTTGGCACGCTGGTTTTGCGCATCCAGTTCGAGCACACGATTGTAGGCAGCTTCCGACTCAGGCCAGAGGCGCTGTTGTCGTTTAAGTTCCGCCTCCTTCAACAGGATGACCAGCTGCATATCCTGCTGACGCTTGAGATAGCTTTGGTATTCCGGGTTGTCAGGAAAACTGTCGACCAACTGCTTGAGACGCGCAATCCCCTGATCGATTTGCCCGGCATCGATCAGCATCCGTACCTGCTGATATTCGGCATTACCTTGCTGACTCTGCTTCTCCTGCGTGGAGCAACTGGCCGATAGCACCAGTAGCGCGAGCAATGTAATGTGTGCGATATAACCTGATTTCAATTCACTTCTCCAATTATCAGCGGTACGTCAGACTTCAGCGGCAGGTAGCTCAGGATCATTTGCGGCGGGCGCACGGATTTCACCTGCCACTGGTCGATGACATCACCAACTACGACGCTATAATTCTTGTTGCCCGACGTCAGGAAAACGATGTAGCGCCCTTGGTCTTCCAGCTTGCCGACGTAAACAAAAGGCAGGGGTGGAATCTCGACAACGGCAGCAACAGCTTCGGTGCCTGCCGGTTCTGCATCTGCAGGCTCGACATTGAACAGGTTGCCGGGGGTTTCACTGAGCGGGGCGCGTTGCAATTTATCCATATTCAATTCGGTGGATTGCGTGGGCGATGCCAGCTTAGGTATGGATAGCGCAGGCATGCGTGCTTTTTTTGCACGGGTGGGTGCCGTGATACCAGCATCTGCGCCTGAAGTTTCTTCCGTCATCGACACCCATAACGTCGCGCTCAAGGTCAGTGCCAGTGCAATCCAGATGCCGTACTTCTTTAATGCCTTCATGATGGATTACCCCGGCGCAGGAAAAGCGTGAAGTGCAGGCTGGCTTCAACCTCATCGGTACCGGTGTCTTGCCGTACAAGGCTGATTTCGTTCAAGGCCAGATTGGGCAAGGCATTCAATGCCTGATTGATAAAAGTGCGAATATCCACATAGGTGCCGCGAACCGGCAGGTTAACCTGGTATCTGGAGAAAGATGCCTGTTTGTGATGATCGGTCTTGTAGACAGCCTTCTCGGGCTCCAGCCCGTTAGCGCCTGCCATGTAAAGCAGCACGCCGAGCTGCGACACGGCTTCTTTATCCTCGGGCAGGAATGCATAAAAGGTATGGAGCGATGCTTGCGGTGAACGGTCTATCCAAGCGTCTTTACGTTGCGGGATTTCATCGCGCAGTTTTTCCAGATCCTGCGTCAGTTGAGCCTGGCGCCCGGTTTCAGGGAGCGCAACCCCTAACCCGAATGCCAGGCACGCCAGTAACAAGGCAATACCTGTCAGCCCTTGCCAACCCAGCTGACGTGCATGGTATCGCAGCCGGATAGTTATATCGGACGCGCTCATGATGTCCATGCAGCCTCCACCACAAATCGGATAGGCATCATGCCATTCGTGGTCTGCTCATGCATGAGCAGCAAGACATCCTTGAAGATGGGTTGCCTTGACATTCTTTCCACATAAAGCAGCATGGTGCCTGTATCACTTGCCTCGGCCGTGAGGCGCAGCTTGTGCTGCCTGGGATTAGGTTCCACGGCGACCAGCTTTATGTCGGGAATGTTCAGCGTTTCCAGTGCCCTGAACAGTGGTTCCCAAGGCATGGATAACTCCGCCATGACATTCCTGACCGCTGCAATCTCCTCCTGCTTGCCGGCAGACACTACCGCATTCACCTTTTGATTAACTGCGCCCGGTTGCTGCAACTGGTTGATATTGCGGATTAGCGCAGCATTTTGCTGATTCAGGGTTTGCATGGCGATGAATAGCACTACTGCTATCGCAATCCCCATAAACAGCAAGGCGTAGGCCAACGAATTTTCAAACCGCCTGGCCCCGGTATGGTTCAATCTGATGCGGTTTAACATATCAGGCTCATGCTGCCAGCTTGTACATATCAGTACCTGATGCAAAAACAGTGATTACCGGCACTACTTTAACCATGCGTCCGCGCAGGAAAATCTGCTCTGTATCCTCGAAACCCGAGCAGTGAATGATGACCGGCCAATGCGACGTATCCAGCCCGGCCATAATGGATTCGCGTTGTATCAGCGCCTGCAGTTGCGCGGAAACATCGGCTTCTGCCGCAAGGCTTTTGAGCGAGCGCCACTGGCCGTTCTCCACCAAGCCCAGACATAGTCTGCCGGGCTCCAGCGATACAAAGCATAAAGACATTCCAGCGTTCTTTTTCCCCAGGTAAGCCAGTGTTTCATTTGCAGCCAGCACCAGGTTCGGGTGGATATTATGTGCTGCCAAGCCTGCCTGCTCCAACTCAATGCGGATAGCCTCCAGCAAGGGCGCGCCGATACCGCTTGCGAGTGCAGGCTGGCCGAAACCGGCAGGGCTGAGGCGCAGGTCCCAGTGCCTGGCAGTTTCTCCGTAAGCCAGCATAAAGCAGTGGCGCAGGTAGGCATCGCGTTCTGCGGCATTCGCCAGCTCAGCATTCCACGGAATGACGGCATAGCGCACAAAATGGCTGGAAAGCACAATGGTGGGGATAACCTGCTGCCATCTTGAGTCACTCAATGCCGAACGAAGTGCAGATACAGCCGGACGCCACAGATCCTGGAACATGGGTTTCAAGCCGGTGTCAGGCCCCTCTTCTGTCGGCGTCAAGGCCAGGTCATGCCGGTCAATAATGCTTTCATTGCCGAACCTGTGCTTCAAGCGCAGCATGACCAGGCGCTGAGGCTGGATCAATATCCGTAGCTCGTCGCGCAATCCGGTTCTCAAAAGCAAGGCGTTATACCAACGAAGTAACACGGTTGATCTCCTGTAAAGTAGTTTCGCCGCGGCGCACCATATCCAGCGCCGCTTCGCGCATGGTGCGGGTGCCATTGGCGCGTGCAGCTTCCTTGACCTTACGCACCGGTTCGCGCGTGACAATCAGTTCGCGGATGAGGTCATTGAAAACCAAAAGTTCGGCAACAGCCTTGCGTCCCTTGTAACCCGTACCATGACAATGCCCGCAGCCCTGGCCAATGCGAAAGCGGAATTCGCTTGCCATTTCAGGCGAAACGCCGGATTTTGCCAGCAGTTCGGCGTCCGGCTGGTCTTCCACCGCGCAGTGCGGGCAGATGACGCGTACCAGGCGCTGCGCCATGATGCCGTTGATGGCGGAAACGAAGCTGTAGGCATCCACATTCATATTGGTGAAGCGGCCGATGACATCGAACACGTTATTGGCGTGCACCGTGGTCAACACCAGGTGCCCGGTCAATGCCGATTGCACGGCAATCTGTGCGGTTTCGGCATCGCGGATCTCACCGACCATGATCTTGTCGGGGTCGTGGCGCAATATGGAGCGCAAGCCGCGGGCGAAGGTCAGGCCTTTCTTTTCATTGACCGGGATCTGCAGCACGCCGGGCAACTGGTATTCCACCGGGTCTTCGATGGTGACGATCTTGTCCTGGCCGTTGTTGATCTCGGAGATGATGCCGTACAAGGTCGTGGTCTTGCCAGAGCCGGTCGGCCCGGTGACCAGCAGCATGCCGTAGGGTTCTTCCGCCAGCAGACGGAAGCGCGACATGATGGCTTCTTCAAAACCGAGCACTTCCAGGCTCAGGCCCTTGGCCTGATCGGTGATTGCTTTGCGGTCGAGGATACGCAGCACAGCATCCTCGCCGAATACGCTGGGCATGATGGAAACCCGCATGTCCACTTCACGCCCCTGAGCCATGACCTTGAAGCGGCCATCCTGCGGAACGCGGCGCTCAGCGATATCCAGCTCGGACATCACCTTGATGCGCGAAATCGCCTGCTCGGCCTGCGTGATGCCGCTGGCACTGCCAACCACATTCAGTACGCCATCAATGCGGTATTTGATGGTCAGGCCATGCGGATCGGTTTCCATATGGATATCGCTGGCACCCGCTTTCAACGCATCGTAGAGTGTGGAACGCACCAGTTTTACGACCGGGCTGGTATCTTCGCTGATGGAACGCAGCGAGATATCCTCAATGCCGCTGATACCGCTCTCGGTTTCTGCATGTTCGGGCAGGATGCCGTCCATGGCGCGCATGCTTTCCTCGTAGCGCGAAAGAAATGCGCCAATATCCTTGCGATGCGCCAGCCCCCATGTTGCCGGCTCGCCAATCAGCAATTCAATCCGGCTTTGCAGGTTGGCATCGAAAGGGTTGGCGAAAATGATATGCAGGGTGCCTGATGTGTCACGCAGCATCAGGCATTCGTACTTTCCGGCATCGGCAAACGGCAGCAAGGCAAAATCCGGCGTCATTTCGTAAAGCTTAAAAATCCCGAAAGACGGATATTGCATCAGCGCGGCAAGCCTCTGCGTAAATGTATCCGAGTCGAGGCCAGTGATTTCTTCCAGTGCATCCAGGATATGCCGGTTGCCTTGGATTGAGACTAGACGTGCGTGCTCAACCTGCTCCAGCGTAATGGTCGGCAATGCATTATCCGATACCAGCGCGGCATGCATGGACAGGTTTTCCAGCGGCTGATTCATTGGATACTTCCTGCCAGGTCAAAAATCGGCATATACATCAATACCACCACAATGCCGATAATGAGGCCGATGACGACCATCAGCAGCGGCTCCAGCAGGCGCGTGAACCAGTCTACGGCGCGCGCAATTTCCTCGTCGTAGAACACGCCTATGCGCTCCATCATCTCGCCCATACGGCCGGTGCGTTCGCCCACGCGCAACATACGGATAGCGATGGAGGTCGTCATACCATGCTCCTCCATTGCACTGGAAAGCGGCTTGCCTTCGCGCACATCGCGTTCCACCAATTGCAGGCTGTTGCGTAGCGCGGGTTGCAACAGGGAACCCACCATCTGCATGCCGGTGACCAATGGAATACCTCCACCGAGCAGCATACCCAACGTGCGATAGAAACGCGCGAGCTGGTAAATACGCATGGTTTCCCCCAGTGTGGGGATTTTCCAGACCAGGTTCATGATGCCTGCGCGAACGGCGGGACGGCTCAGCACATAGCCAAGCATGGCTACGACTGCCAGGAATGCGGTCAAAGCCTGCGAGCCATGGTCGTGCAAAAGCCGGCCCCAACTCAGCAACAATTGCGACATCCAGGGCAGCTCGCTGCCCGAGCTTTCATAGATCGTGCTAAAGCGCGGAACCACATAGCCCAAAAGAAACAGCATGACCAAACCACCGACGATAATCAGCAGCACCGGGTAGATCGAGGCTGTGACGATTTTTTTGCGCACCGCATCGACCTGGCCCTGGTAGGCGACATGCCGCCCCAGTGCCTGCACCATGTCACCTGTACGTTCGCTGCTGCGAATCAAGGCGACATACAAAGGCGGGAACACCTGCGGAAATCGTTCCAGTGCGCCCGATAACGGCAGGCCTTCATAGAGCAATGCCATCACCTGGTTGAGTATGGTCCTGGTCTCGGATTGCTGTTCCTTTTCTGCCAGCGCTTCTATGGCCTCGATCAGGCTCAGGCCGGAATCCAGCAATGAAAGCAGCTCTTGGCTGAACAGCATCAGGTTGAATTTCGATTTGCCAAAACCGGAAGCCCGCGCGATTTTCCCCTGCGCGCGTGTAGCAAGTACGCTATACCCTTGTGATTCGGCCAGCAATTGCGCCTGCATGCCATCGCTGGCTTCCAGCGTCAGCATCTGTATTTGCTGTCCGCGTGCGACTTTGAGGTCAAACTTCACAATGCTTGATTCCTGACTGCTGCCCGTTTGTTTTCATTACTGCCAGCCCAGTACATCTGCGGATTCGTCATTGCCGCCAACCTGGCCATCCTTGCCCAGTGACCACACATCGTATTCGCCATATTCACCCGGGGACTTGTAAAGATAAGGCCGGCCCCAAGGATCATTAGGCACTGCTTTTTTCAGGTACGGCCCCTTCCATTTCTGTTCACCTGAAGGCGGGGAATTCAGCGCGGCCAGGCCTTGCTCGCTAGTCGGGTAATAGCCGGTGTCCAGGCGGTACTGATCCAGCGCCTTGCCCAGCGCATCGATCTGCGCCAGCGCAGTCTTGGTCTCCGACTTGCCAATCTGCGCAAAATACTTGGGACCGACATAACCGGCGAGCAGGCCGATAATGACCATCACTACCAGCAGTTCAAGCAAGGTGAATCCGCGTTGCGCCGCTTTTTGTGCATTAAATTTTGTTGCATTCACATGGAGTTGTTTATCGAGTGTCATATGCATACATTTCCTCTATCAAATCAATTTCAATACGGCTTCACAGGTGCAGGGCCGACGGCTCCACCGGCAGGCGCGAAGCCAGGGACGGATACTTCAATGAACGGCGGGCTGGTCTGGCGCAGGCGGATTGCGTCCGGCACGGTTTGCGGAGCAGCCGATGTGCAAGTGCTTTTAACGTAAAACACGGATGAAGCAGCGCGCTTGGGCAGGCCGATTGCAGTGGCAAAGTTCACCCAGCCATCATTCAAGGAAGCAGATTGCTGTTCTGGCAGCGGTGATGTTGCCGCTGCAGTATTGATACCGTTAATCGAGCGGTTGAAAACAGGCGTGGTTAGCGGCTGCCCTACATAACCATCTGTATCCCTGTACTGCACCGCGGTATACGTCCTTCCGATGCGGTACACGGGTTCTGCTGTGACGGCGTGCGGATAATAGGCAGCAGCCACAGGCAAGCCGCCAAACCCCGCCCGGGCAAAGTCGCTGATCCTGAAGTACTGCTTGCCTGGTTTTTCAGTGTCGTAATCGGCATCCGTACCCAGCAGGGCCACGACGCTCGCCCCGTAGATGCACTCGGCCTGGCTGGCATTGCGCCAGACGAACTCCGTTACGGTAGCGACTTTCTTGTCAATGCCGCCGGTATAGGTGTTATTCATCACTGCAGTGCGTACCGCATGGGTGACGATGTTGAAACCGTCGATTGGCGCCTGTGCCGGATTGGCAGGAAACACAGCGCACTCGTCGTGCTGACCGGGTGTAGCTTTAATGCGCCGGGATTGTTTGCCAGGCTTGGCTGTGGCGTTGCATATCGTATAGGCACTGATACCGTCATTTACGTTAAAACCGCTAGCCGGCAGGTCAACGAATCCTGCTGCCGATGCAACGCCTGGTGCCAGTCCCGCCGCGAGCAACAGGGCATATGCATGGTTTTTCATGCCTTTACTCCACTGTTCAGATATTCCCATGTCGCCCCCATCAATTGATAGCGAAAAACTGGTTGAGCGAGTGCAACTGTGCTTCATTCAGCATGCCGGCCGCTTGTTTGAGATTGATGATGTCGTTGACCAGTATGTATTGCACCCGGCTGAGTTCGAGCCGACTGGCATAAAGCTTCTGTTGCGCATTCAGCACTTCTATATTGGTTCTGGTGCCGGCAGAGAATCCTTTCTGCGTTCCCTCCAGCGCAATTTCGCTGGCTGTAACAGCCTGCCGGTAAGCCTGGATAGAGAGCAGGCCGCTACGTATGCTGTTCACAAATTTTTTGGTGTTGGCCTCAATATCACGGGTTCTCAGGTTGAGGATTTCCTCGGCGGCATCTACCCGGTGGATGGCCTGCCTGACATTGGCGCTGGTGAAGCCGCCGGCGAAAAGCGGCATATTGAGTTGCAGGGCGATGGTTGTGGTGTCGAAACTTGAACCCAGGGTATTGTTGCTGTCGTTTTCACTGTAAGAACGGACCCCAACCAGATCAACTGTGGGATAGTGCCCTGCGCGTTTCTTTTCGACATCCTGCCTGGCAGCCTCGAACGAAAGCCGGGCTGCGGCAATCTCGGGGTTATTGTTGATAGCCTGGTCCAGCCAGTATTCCACACTATCCGACTCCGCCGCCAAACCAGGCAGGTTGTCCGTGTTCAGTGCCGCAATGCTATCTACTGGCACACCGGTGATATTGCTCAGGCTCTGCTTGAATACTTCCAGCGAGTTCTGGGTGCTGATCAGTTCCGCTTCCGCCAGTTCCAGTGCAGCCTGGGCCTCATTGATTTCGGTGACGGTACCTTCGCCATGCTCATAACGCCGTTGCGCCTGGTCTCGCTGCTGGGTGACCGCATCGATATTGCTGCGGATAACGGAGATTTTCTCCTGTGCATACAGGGTCTCGAAATAGGCAGCGGCCAGCCGGGTAATCAGCGTGGCATTCTCTTTTAACAAAAGCGCTTCCTTGCTTTTGATATTGGCTTCCGCGCTGCGGTAAGAAGCCAGGTTTTCCTTATTGAACAGCGACTGCCTCAGTTGCAGACTGTAGCTCTCGATATCGTAATTAAGCTTACTCTCCACCGATCCGGCGATAGTCTGGGTTGTGCGGTCGGTGGCACCATGACCGACATTGGCACCGAACTGGAGCCGCGGCAGGAACAAGGACCTGACCTTGTTGATCTCCTCTCTTTCCGCTTCCGTATTTGCGGTCGCCGCCTTGTACTGGGCATCGTACTGCAGCGCCTTCTGATAGAGGCTGAGCAGATTCTCTGCAGCCTGGGCTTCGGGGAGTACAGCAAACACGCCGGTAAACAGCAGCATGCCGGTAAGCCAGAAGGGTAGCGGTTTATAAAATGTAAAACTCATGACGCCTGTCACTTTGCTCATTCTTCTTTCATTGAAGCGGATATACGCCGAACCAGGGGATGCATGATGTAAGTCAGCAAGGTACGTTCCCCTGTGCGGATCACGATCTGTACCGGCATGCCCGGCTGTAGTCGTCGATCCCCCAGGGTTTTCATGCCTTCAGGGGTGATCGATACTCTTGCCAGGTAATAGCTGAATGGCAATTGCGCCTCATCGGCCCGGTCCATCAACAAATCATTGGAGACGGTCTTAACCTTACCTTCCAGCAGCAATTGCGGAGAGTTGGCAAAGTTCGAAAAGCGTACGTCGGCATCCTGGCCGACATGAATCTTGTCGATCAGGTGCGGGGGTATCTTTGCATCGAGAATAAGTGGCTCGCCGAACGGCACGATATCCATGATTTTCTGGCCGGGCTGGATCACTGCGCCTATGGTATGCACCTGCAAGCCAACTACTTGCCCGGCGGCCGGAGAGGTGACGATGACCCTCTCCAACTCATCCTCAAGCGGCTTGTACTTCTCGGCGTCGGCCTGTACCGCCAGCTTCACCTGGGCCATCTCGGTGTCGATTTCCTTTTTCTCCGTCTGTTGCCGGGCAGTAATGCGCTGGTTGAGTTCAAGGATCGATTTCTGGCTGCGCAGGAGATTCGATTCGACGCTGGCAATCTGTCCGTAAGCCTGCGCCAGTTTTTGTTCCAGCTCGTTTTGCTGGTTCCTGGGGGCAAAACCTTCAGTGACCAGTTGCCGTATACCGGTTAACTGGTCATTCAGCAGTGCCGCCTGGGATTGATAACTGGCTAGCACGCCTTTATATCCCTCAATCAGCACCATCTGGCCCTGGATAGATTCCCTCATGGCTTCAACGTCTGCAGCCAAGGCTTGCTGCCTTGCACGGAGCAGTTGCGACTGGTTAAGCATCAGGTACTGAATATAAGGGTCATCCTGGTTCTTGATCAGGTCTTCATGAAAGAGAATGCTGGTGGCGCCCGATTTTTCGGCGAGCAACCGGCTTTCCTGGGCAAGCAGCCCCATGTAACGCTGCCGCACTTCATCAAACCTGGCCTTGGCGGCGGTATCATCCAGCGTGAAGAGAACATCGCCGGCATTGACTGCCTGGCCTTCCCTCACCATGATCTTGCTGATGATGCCGCCGGTCAGGTGTTGCACTGCCCTGTGGTTGCTCTCGATATTGACCACGCCTTCCGTGGGCACGCCCTCATCCAGCGGCGCCAATGCCGCCCACAACAGAAACCCGCCCAGGCCGAGCAGCAGGAGCAGCAGGCCCATGCGGGCCGGGGTTTGGTCATTAGCGTAACCATTGAGCGCAACCACTCTGGCAGGCTCGCCGACCATGCTGTTTTGCTGATTCAGGGGTATATTCATTCAGCATTCCTCATGCGGCTTGCGATGCCGGGATTTCACCGGCCTGGTTGAGTTCGGCGGCCACTTCGTCGCGGCTGCCGTAATGGGCGATCTCGCCGTTTTTCATGATCAGCAAACGGTCGGCGATCTTCAGGATATTGTGACGGTGCGAGATGATGACAATCGCCTTGCCTTGGCTTTTCATGGCAGTGATGGCACTGAGCAGGCTGGCTTCGCCATGTTCGTCCAGATGGGAGTTTGGTTCATCCAGCACCAGGATGGCAGGCTTGCGGTAGAAGGCACGGGCCAGCCCGATCAGTTGCCGCTGGCCGCCCGACAGGTTCGCGGCTGAATTAT
Source organism: Betaproteobacteria bacterium HGW-Betaproteobacteria-8 (assembly GCA_002842135.1). The sequence continues at coordinate 14,692 of PHCD01000009.1, forward strand.
CCACTCTCGTGTCATAGCCGAGCGGCAGGCGCAGGATGGTTTCATGTATTCCCGCTATTCGTGCTGCTTCAATCACATCCAGAGTTTCCGGCTGGTTGAAACGCGCAATATTTTCTACAATCGTGCCTTCAATCAGGTCTATATCCTGTGGCAGGTAACCAATGGAATTCGCCAGCAGGCCGGAAGGTATCTTACCGACTTCATGTCCATCGATCAGGAGCTCGCCGCCCTGCCGGTCGCAAGCACCGACCAGGCAACGGGCAAACGTGGTCTTGCCCGAACCGGATGGCCCCATGACCACCAATACCTGTCCCGGCTTGATATCCAGGCTGATGTTTTTCAACAGCGTTTTACTCGGCGCATCAAATACCACATGAACATCCCTCAGGGTAATTTCACCCCTGACTTCTGTTTTTCCAACCGCGATTGATGGTTCAGGGTGATGTTCCGATGCCAGCAGCAGGTTGATTCTCTCGACCGATTGCTTAGCCTGGATGAACTGCCGCCATGTGCTGACGATGATATCGAAGGGCTGGAGTGCACGCGCAATCAGCACATTGGATGCGATCATCGCACCTATGGTGATCTGCCCCCTGACTGCCAGCCAGGCTGCTACTCCCAGCATCAGCGATTGCATGGTGTAGCGGACGAATTTGTTGATGTGCTGGTTGCGCGTCTGTACTTTTACTGCATGGCTATCAAGTTCGTTCCAGCGGCTCTGCATGGCATGCCAGCGTGTATACAGGTGGGGCATCATGCCCAGCACATGCAATGTCTCGATATTGCGAATCTTGCTGTCGAGAAAGTGCTGGTTATTGATGCGTGCTGCATTGATGTCTTGCAGCGGCTGGTCGCTGCTGCGTTGATTCCATACAGCCAAGCCAGCCTGGATCGTGCAAAATAAGATGGCCAGTATGCCGAGTATTGGGTCCAGGATAAACAGGATTGCGATATAGATAACGGTCCATGGGATATCGAAAAATGCGAACAGGCCGTTGCTGGTGAGAAACTGCCGGATGAAGGTCATGTCCTGCATTGCCTCATTTGCGTCCGGCCTTCCGGCACCGGATGGGTTTGCGAAACCGAGCCTGAAAAGCCTGCCGCTCAACAGTTGGTCGAATTTAACGCCGGCCTTGATGACGGCGATGGATCGCATCCACTCGGAGAATGCCATCACCAGCAAAAAGAAGCAGGTAATCAGTGTAATGGCATACAGGGTCAGCTCGTTCTGGCTCAGCAATACCCGGTCATAGAGTTGCAACAGGTAGAGGGTTGGGGCGAGCATCATCAGATTGGTCACCAGGCTGAAAACCCCTACTGACATTAGCTCGTTCCTGAACAAGGCAAAGTAGCCATTCAATGATGTTTGCTTCATCTTCATGCACTCACCCTGGCATCGCCGGCAGGCTTCTGGTATTGAAACGAAGCCATGACTTCATCCGGCTTGCCGTAACGCAACATTTGTCCTTTCATCATCACCAGCAGGTGATCTGCAACCGCCTTGATTCCCTGCAAATGACTGACGATGACAAATGTCGTGCCCCGACTTTTGAGGGTTTTCACCATGTGTTGCAACGCCTGCTCGCCCGCTTCGTCCAGGTTGGCATTCGGCTCATCAAGAACAACGATGGACGGGTTGCCGTAGATAGCCCGAGCCAACCCTATCAACTGCCTGCGCCCGCCAGAGAGGAATTCTCCGGCGCTTCCAATCTGGGTATTAACTCCCTCAGGTAAGCCCTCAATGAATGACTGCAGGTGCAGCAGGTCGATGACAGCACCAAGCTTTTGTGCATCAGGGTCGCCGAATCGCGCGATGTTCTCGGCAATGCTGCCATCAAGCAGTTCGATGTTCTGCGGCAGGTAACCGATATGCTGCCCCAGCTCTTCCTTATTCCACTGGTAAGCATCGACCCCGTTGAAACGCACCTTGCCATTACTTGGGGCAAGTAGCCCGACCAGCAGTTTGGAAAGCGTCGTTTTGCCGGAGGCGGAAGGCCCAGCAACAAGCAATACTTCCCCCGGATTCAGTTTGAAATGGATATTCCGCAGAATGGGTTCCCTTGCTTTTTCCTGGTCAGCTAACGAATAGCCCAGGTTTTCAACACTGATCTCGCCATCAGGCGGAGGCAGGGGCATAGCCTCTTCCTTGTCTGGAAAACTGTCGAGCAGGGCTTTCAATCTGCCATATGCCTCAACGGCGCCGCCAAGTGTGCGCCACTGGCCAATCAGCTGAGTAAACGGGGACAGCACCCTGGTTGCAAGGATGGACGCGATAATCATCATGGCTGCGCCATACTCGAGCGCGTGATTTATCACCAGGTAGCATCCCAGGCCCAACACCAGCGAACCTTGCATGACCTGTAAAAGCCTTGAAAATGCAGCGGTCTTGCCTGCGGTTTCCGAGGCCTTTGCCTGGTGCAGCAAAAACCCCTGTTGCTTATCCAGCCAGCGCGCCTGCAGGTTACCCAGCATGCCCATGGATTTAACCACTTCAGCTTTCTGCGTAATGCCGGAAAAATAGCTCTGTGCCGCAAGCGCAAACTGGTTGGCTTCTTTCATCTGCGGTTGAATGCGATATTGGCTGAAGACGGCAATAGCGGTTTGCAGTAACAGGCCGACCAAAGTCAGGTAACCCAGCACAGGATGTATAAAGAAAATGGCAATAATGAAGATCAAGAGAAACGGGATATCTATTAAACCCGCCAATGCCTGCGAAAACAGGCTCTCCTTCAATGCGCGGTAGTCGGAAAATACCTGGCTTACCGGAAAATCGGACGCTTTCAGCTTGGCCTGAAACGCGGTGTTGAAAATCTTTTGATTGAGCGCCTGATCAAGCTGTTGAGAGGCCTGGAACATCATTTTCCGGCGCACCCATTCCAGGCTTTCCATAATCAGGTAAACAAATACCACCATCATGGTAAGCATGAGCAAAGTGCCAAGATTGCGGCTAAAAATGACGCGACCATACACTTCTAGCATGTACCACGACGGTGCCAACACCATAAGGTTGGTAAAAAGGCCGAAAAAAACCACCTTGCGGTAATGAGGCGCGAGCCCCATCAAGGCTTTTTTCAGTACAGCTGTGTTGTTATTGGTTGTCACGTATACAGGCATCCCGGTAATAAAATCAGGTGAATTAAAGAGGGCAGGTTTGCACCTGCCCATCCCCCTAATTAAACAACCACGATGTCTGCTGCAGTGATTGATGTAACGCCAGTCAATATGGCGATATCCACTGCTGCACCCGAGCCATTGCCGTCTGCATCATATTTGAGCGTGTTGGTTGCGCTGTCAAAGATGAGGTAGTCATCGGCATCTGCCGGGCCCGAACCAATCACCAGGTTACCGGCATTGAAACCTGCCAGCGAAGCGAATTGGTCGGTGTTCAGCTCAATCTTGTCCGTACCGCTGGCAAAGTCAGTGATAGTGTCTACACCGGTCAGGTCGAAAGCTGTATTGACGTAGGTTTGCACGGTGGTGGAAGAGCCTGTAACGATCTGCTCCCATACTTTGCCGAAGACAAACGTATCCGAACCAGAACCGCCGGTCAGGGTATCGTCGCCGCTGTTACCAACAAACCTGTCATCCTGCGTAGTACCGATGAAAGTCTGCTGATCGGCATTGCCTTCGAACAACAGGCCATTGGCTGTTACACCGGAAGCATCGATCACGACGTTATTGATAGTGCCGCCGTTGTTGCCCAGCGTATTGGAAAGATCGGCCACCGAACCATTGGCGCTGAAATAGTAATGGTCATTGAGGAGCTGTAGTGCTGAGTCCTCAACATTCAGGAGATCCACGGTGCCACCCACCTGAACGACTTCCATACCCTGGAAATTGTCATCATTCAGCACAACCGTACCATTGGCGGCATTGTTAGCGCCGATGCCGGTTGTAACGCGCAGGGTATCAGTGCCATCACCGCCAACAATCACATCATGCTTGGCACCGGTGGCGATCCATTCCTTATTACCGTCGTCAGCCTTGGAAGTTGTGCCTTGCACACCACTACCGAAACCGCCGATGAGGAAAATATCATCGCCCTCGCCGCCATCCAGATAGTCAGCGCCGCCATGACCAACCAGCACGTCATTACCGCCATTGCCATAGACAGTGTCGTCACCCAGACGCATGGTGGCGTACTCTACCCCATCGCCGCCGATGACTGTCTCGCTTGCACCTGCTGATTCATTGGCACCATCGACACGCACGAAACTCCCTGCTACACCTTGGCTGGCATCGTAGACGATGTCCACGTTATGGAACAGTTCGGCAACGGAATAGTCATCCACCTCGAATGCAGCCGCTTCATACACGACCTCTTCTGCGCCGACGATACTGACATCTGGGACGAACTCAGCTACTTCGAATTCCAGTTCGACAGTGACAGTTTCGGCAGGGCCGCCAGCAACACCGTAGATATGGGTACCTGGGTTCAGGAATACCAAGCTTTGGGACTCACCATTCTCCACCAATTGCTCGGCAGATAAAGTGATATTTACGCCGCTAGCGAGTTCAATACGCTCAATGCCTGAAAATTCAATATTTTCAAAATCACCGGATTGAGTAAACTCAAGGGTGTCGACAGCATTATAACCAGCAATGGTAGTTGCAAATGTGCTGATCTCAGAAGAGCCAGGACGGTAAACAATATTCAGCTTGACGTCTGTTACAGACTGCTCTGCCATCTCCTGATCTTCAATTTCAGTTGATAGTCCGGTTTCAGAATCTATGACTTCAATTTCTGCTTCCCCCTCACCGCCTTCTTCAATTTCCTTATCTACATAGCGCGCCTCATTTCCGCTATTGTCCAGCTCAGATAAACCACCAACGATAATAGTTTCGCCTACAAATTCTGCACCAATTCTGAAAGAATCATTCCCTTCACCGCCGAGCAAGATATCATCTGAAGTTACAAAATACAGATTACCGTTTACCGTCTCATTCCCTGCTGTTGCATCCTGCCCGGAGATAAGGTCAATTCCATCGCCGCCGCTTAAGATATCATCGCCGTCTCCAGCTTCAATAATGTCATTCCCGGAACCACCATCAATAATGTCATTCCCTTCACCGGCTGAAATGTAATCGTTGCCTGCCCCCCCCGATACAATATTATCGCCGCCACTTGCATAAATCTGATCATCACCACTACCGCCATCAATAATATCGTTACCGTCGAAAGATGTAATGAAATCATTGCCATCATCCCCGCTTAAGATATTGTTACCCGACCCTGCATCAATCAGGTCGTCACCTGCACCGCCGGCTATCACATCGTTTCCACTACCAGCGAAAATAATATCGTCACCACCACCGCCGTAAACAATATTATTTCCCTCACCAGCATCAATGAAATTCCCCAAACTGTTTCCGATAATTAAATCATCACCCGCTGTACCCGTATATTCCGTCTCAGTAGAGTTAAAAATTTTAATCGCCATTTTCATTACTCCTAAATATAGAACTATAATTAGCAGGCATTTATGGCTGCCTGCATCACCAATTCACCTTCGTCACCCTTAAGCACCTTGTAAGCTATCAATGATGATGATGGGGAAATTTGGTTAGGTGGCTGTAAATGCATATCTCATTTTATGAAAAACCACTTTCTTCAATAACAGCTAAAACTGCTCAAGCACAGCATCTACTGGAATCAAGCCAGGCACGGCTAATTCAAGCGGTTTTTGTCCGTTTTGCATTGTTGTTCTCAAATGTATCGCGCTAGGTTTATTGATCGGGTCGCGTGCATCGCAGTTATATCGAATGTAAAAAATCGATGAAATCGCTCTTGTGGAAACATCCGTATCTTTAAAGCTCACATCGGTCGTAAAATTGACCCAGTTTTCACTCAGCGCCGCAGCATTCTCGTTACTGATTGCGGTATTGGCTGAGGGAGCATTTTTTGTAGTGGGCAAGGGAGTGCCTGCCACAGTGGGCACACTTGTAAAGCTTCTGCCTGCGCGAAAAAGGACCTCGGTATTTCCGCCGATCTCTTCCGAATGCGGTTTGTGAAAATAAGCAATTGCAACATCCTTGCCAGCAAAACCACCACGAGCAATATCGGTAACTTCCCAATACTCCCCATTGGCTAATGGAGCATCTTTCATATGCAAATGTGTAGCCAGGACACACTGGGTATTTTCTTTATTTCGCCATATCGCCTCCGAAAGCACGGCCACGGCATTGGCTTGTCCCGCATAGGGTGCCGGCATCGCCACGTCACTTACCATCACCCCTACCAGGTTAAAACCCTCCAACGGGGCATTCAGTGCACTTTTGATTAGCTCAGGGCTTGTAATAGAGCATGTATCATTTCCGTTATCCGGTGGGCTGCTATTGGCTAGGCCATATTCACCAGTTGGGTTGCAGAGCACATAGGCCGATGGCACATCACCAGTATGTGGCAAATCTACAAAACCTGTTTTCGCAAATAGGCTTGTAGAAGTAACGACAAGCATAGAAATGACAGCCGTTTGAAAAATGCCAGTCCACTTCATCAATAATTACTCTCTCTTCAAATACCTTGTTTTAATGTGCGCGGCAAACTTCACCGCGCACCCCATCAGCTCTGTATTTCTTTAAGGTTAAGGAGTAATTGTGGAACTTGGTGCACGTGAGCTAGTAGTCACGGTTACCCATGGCTGCGTCTCTTGCCCGGTTTGGCGGATCTTCATACTGTTGGCTACCGAGCTTGTCGTTGCATTGGCACAATTTTGTTTGATATACATACTGGGTGAGGATGGATGAGTTGAGCCGTCCTCATCAACGCCGGCAGTAACATCCGTCGTAAAATCTACCCAGCTGCTACTGAACGGCGCATCCTGCTCACCTGCTGCCGGGACAACCGTCCCCGGACTAAGTGTTTGACCCACCCCAGTGATCTCGGTACCGGCCGTCGCGGCGGTGCCAGGCAGCACTAGAAAGCCTGTCGCAGGGTTGGAAGGTGCAGAGGGATCGGCTTGCATCTGCACAGAAGTGAATGTGCGACCAATGCGGAATGCAGAAGAGTTATTGGTTCCGGATGCTTTAGCATAACCTGCGGAAACTGCCCCGGTATAACCACCAAATGCGTAGTCATTGACCTCCATCTTGTTATTGCCTGCCAATTGCGGGTTATAGTCGTGCGTCGTTGCGTTTGACATCACCACTTGTTTCCCATAAATACAGCTACCAGCACCACTATTCCTGAACACCCTCTCGTTCAAAGTGCCTAAAGTCTCTGAAAATGCAGTGATGGCAGTGGTGTTAGCGTTTTGGAGCGTATAACCAGTCTCGGGAGTTGAATTAAAAAGTAGCGTTGCACCAATACCATTAGGTACTGCGCAAGCCGAATCACCAACAGGCGGGACAGTATTATCGCTACCAGACCCAAAATTTCCTGCGGTACGGCATTGCACATACGCTGAGCTACCGGATGTAGGCAACGTGACAAAACCCGCCATTGCCGATGTTGCGTTTACACCCAATGCTCCCAGAACTGCTAACTTAAGTAACGAGCTTCTCATTGCTATCTCCTTCAAGTTACAATAAGCAGGCATTTGTGGCTGCCTGCGACACCAATTCACTACAATCGCTTAGTCCCTCGTGAGTTCTAATTCAATTGCAGTTGAATCCGGTTGGTAGTCATAAATGCAATTCCTTTCACAGCGCGACTTCATATAGTTGGCATATAAGTATGGATTGCGCTAACCATCCTGAATCCCTATCTTTTGTCCGGTACAAACTCATAACTCAAGCTCAGAAATGCCGACCTTGGCGCACCTGTGCCCAAAAAGCTGGAGCCTTGCCAATCTGCACTGTTGTAGTTGAAGCCCCCGGGACCAATTGCACCGCGGATGGATGGCGAAAAGGCGTTTATGCCCAAGCGCCCGGCACTGGCGTATTCCTTATCGAACAGATTGTTGATTCGCAGGCCAAGGGTCCATTCAGGTGAAGGTTTGTATGAGGTGTGGAAATTGAATACTGCATAGCCCGCTGTTTTACCTTCGCCAAAATCAGCACGAGGGATAGCGCAGGTTATGAGTGGACCAAACGGGTTTGCAGGATCAGGACATTCATTGCTAATGATAGGACTTGCCGGGCCGGCACGGTGTTTGTTGTTTTCATTACCACGCAAGAAGGCTTCAGAATGCACAACCGCATTCAACCCTACGCGCCATTTGCTAGTAATGTCGTAGCTAAAACTGGCATTCAGGTTATGCAAGGGGATGCCTGGCAAGCGGTCACCGGGTTTAACGTTGATTTTCCCGAAAGTGCCATCCTTAGTATTATTATTAATATCATTGACATTACCTGCACTGCTGTTGTGCAAACTCAGCAAGCTAAATGGCGACTGGAAAGTAGCATCGGTCAATGAATAATTCAAACCGAAGCTGGCTTTGCCCCAATTGCCTTTCAGGCCCATTTCCAGGCCCTGGCGTCGGGTATCCCCGATGTTCTGGAAGTAGCTGCTGGTAGCATTTACCGCAACAAAATAGATGTCATCGCTTAAGTCGGTCCGGTACAGGCTGGCATTCCATTCAAGGTTATCTGCCAGCATGCCACGTGCACCTACTTCATAACTGGTAGAGCGCACCTGCTTCAGGTAAGGGTCGCCGGACAGAGCGCCAGGTAAGTTACATACCCGCTGCTCTGCAAGTGAACGCGGACGGCCGTCAGACACAGGCGTGGGATCGTAAGCACATCCAAGTTCAATCACGGATGGCGTTCTGGCACCGCGCCCGATGTTGGTATACAGGTTCAGATCTTCTCGCGCCTGCCAGGTAACCCCAAGCGATGGGTTAAACGAACGGTATTTGAATTTTTCTTTCTCAGGCGGCCTCAACGTAGCAATATTCTGGCCAAACGCATCCTCAGGAAATGTGCTTGGGTCGAATGGCAGAATTTCACCAATCCCTGTCGGGCATTCAGTATTGGGATCGATGGTACCGTCGTTATTATTGTCGGTACATAACTGAATGAGCCTGAGATAATTGAGAATCACATTCACATCTGTAAACGAGGATAGCCTAGCGACCGCCAATTGATTGGTCACCACAGTGTGGTTATATCTAGCCGAGGCTGTGACATTCAACTCTTTGGTAGGGGCCCAAGTTTCACTGGCATACAGGCTCTTGGTGGTGGAGTTTCCATCAAAATCATTGAGGGCATAACCGCGCTCAGGGCTGTTGGCATAGTATTCCCAACCGAGCTCTTCCGGCGCGACATAACCGTGCCGGTTCTCGTCCAACAACCCCAGATACTGCTTGCTGTCATAGATGCTATCCGACTTATCCAGGGAAGCACCGACCATGAACTTATGTTCATCCAGGTTCCAGTTGAGCTGTAGCGAGGCGCCTTTGCCCACTTGGTCTATCTCAGTGTCAGTAAAAATTGCGGTCGGGGTGCCTTCAATATATCCCGTGTTTAGAACCTGTGCGCCATTTGTTCCATATTTACCATCACGGAATATAGGCAGCCCATTGGCATCAGCGACAACAGGCCCAAACGTTTGATTTAGTGATAGCCCGCCCACTGAAGTGAGAAGATTGGTGACATTGGCAGAGTTTATGGGGATTAGCAGTTCCCAATAATCATGATAAAACCCATCATCATCAGTATAGTTACCAAGCACACCCAGCTGACCACCTGAGCCCTCAAGACTATAAGCATAGGAGTTGCTACCAACGCCAGGGTGGAGAGTGTCGGAAATAGGATAGACAGTAGACGCAAATACCCTTCCATAATTCTCAAAGGTATCCCGCACCGCTTGTTCATATTGTGCTGATGTCGGTGCGTTGAATGCGCCTGGCACATTTGAAGGAAGATTAATATCATCCAGGTTTCTGCGTGGGTCGTAAGTCCAGTTCCAAACCATAACGCCGGAACCATCTGCCGCCACAACCTGAGCCTGGTTGGCATTGGCTTGCGTATTGAAATTTGAACCTACGGCAAGGTTGTTGATATCAAAACCCGGATCGCCTTCTGCATTCCCATTAACATCCAGTGCCCGACCGGATGCATCTGCCGCCACGTTATATGCATAGTTGTTGTAATCGGGCAAGCCATCGCGGTTAATGTCAGGTAAGCCAAACAATAATTGCCGATTACGATCTCGAAGAGTCGCAACATTGGGATCAGTATCAGCGCCTCCGAAATTTTCATTCACATCTGATGTACTGGATTTACGTTTACTTTTGCGGTTGTAAATTTGCCCGGTGATATTAAAGGTGTCAGTCACATCCCAGATGCCACTGAGCTGGAATTGCAGCAGATCATTTTTACTTTCATCAGGTGAGGTATAAACCTGCTTGGGATTTTGATCCACCATTTGTTCCGGTAGCAGGCCGTTACCGGTCAGCTTGTTGCCTGCATAGAGCATGGATAAACCCAAGCGGGCGCGTTCGCTTTGCCATTCAGCCTTACCAAATACTTGGTTCACTCTGCTGGGCGAGTCATCGCGCCAGCCATCTTCCATGAAAAAGTTGCCTGAAGCAAAGCCGGCAACGGTTCCGTTATTGCCACCTGCTGAAACCTGAAGCTGTTTACGGCCAAAAGATCCAGTCAGCACTTCTGCTTCCAGGCTTTTTCCGTCAAAGCCGCTTTTGGTACGCATGGAAAGTGCGCCGCCCAAGGTGCCCAAGCCAAAGATAGGATTGGAACCGGGAAAGATGTCCAGACTATTTAAAGCGTTCATGGGAATCATATCCCAGTTCACTACATCTCCAAATGGTTCGTTGACTCGAATGCCATCCAGAAATACAGAGATGCCTTGCGCAGTGCCTAGCTGAGGCGATGCGGTAAAACCGCGATAGTTGACATCCATCTGGAACGGATTGCTCTGGTAATCATTGACACTTATTGACTGGAGCTTGGAATTCATCAGGTCGATGATGTTAAGAGAATGCGATTCCTTTATCTCTTCTGCGGTCAAGCTTTGTACATTACCGGGGATTTCTCCTTTGGTTAAACCCAAACCAGGAAGCGGGCCAACCTCATAAAATCGTTTGGCACGAACAGGGATTATCTCTGTTGTGATGGCTTCATTAGAGGCTGGTTTAGTAACGACTACTGTTGACCCTGCCAGGTCGGAATTTAACCCGCTGCCTGCGAGAATGCGGCGCAACGCTTCTTTTCTGCTCATGCGCCCCTGGACGGCAGGCGCCATCTTGTTTTCCCCAAGGTTGCTATCAAAAGCCAGGCTTAAGCCTGCAGAAGTTGCAAATTGCTTGAGCGACATTGCTAACGGCTGGGCAGGGATATTGACTTCCATGATGGCCAGAAAACCGTCATCTCGATATGCGGGGATTTGGGTATCCAATTGCCCAGCAACCGCATTGAACGACAAGGTCAAGGTCAACAGGCACACCGCATAATTGCAATCTTTCCGGCGCCCCGCGATACGGCCTTTTTCATAGCATGCGCTTTCGCGTTTAATCGCCACGGCATGCCCCACCCCATCATTCTGCCCTGCATATTTTCTATTCCCCATAACGAAACACCTTTGCTCTCCAGTCATTTCCATCTCTTTTAGTTCCGGATATTTTGCAGATACTCTTATGACGGTTTGGGGAGGCAATACCCTGATGCAATTTTGCGATACTTACTCCCGAAAAATCATGGGAGTTTTTCCCGATGTGATATGAGGGATGTACCTTTTTTGTTCTTTTAGGGATAAAGACTCAGGCTGCGATATGCGGCAATGGCAGTTACTCCGCTTGGGTTGACTCCGGGGAGTCCAATCACAACATCGCTCCTCTTGCAGGGGGGAGGTGGGGTTGGGCTGGAAATTTTGATTGTGTTCATGTCCGGTTTTCTACCCCCACCCTAGCCCTCCCCCCCCCCCTGCAAAAGGGGAGGGAATAATACGGGGCTAAAGTGCTTCAGGTCGGACTAAAGGCTAGCCTTCCCCCTGCAAAGTGGAGGGAACCGTTATCACCTTGAGGCGCATCAAACGCCAGGCAGGCTCTATCCCCCAGACCCTGTGACTGGGTTATCCGATTCTGGCAATTACAAGCCAGGACTGGCGCGAAAACTACGCTTGCACGAAACAAAAGAAATCAGACACCGCAAACCATGCGACAAAACGAAAGACTTAAATAACACCCTGAACCGGGTAAGGGATAGCGTGGGGTGATTGGTGGCAGCATATAGCTCTCAGTAGCATTCAGCTGATACCAACAATTAACACAAATTTATATTTGTTTTGATATAATAAAAATTATGAAAGATATTACATTTCTAGGTGATTCGCTAGGTACTGTTCGTGAGTTTCCAGAAGATGTGAAGAAAGATGCTGGCTATCAACTCGGCAAAGTGCAGGAAGAAAATATGCCGGATGACTTTAAGTCAATGCCCAGCATTGGTTCCGGTGTATATGAAATTCGCATCTGGGATGACACAGGAGCCTTTCGAGTCATCTATACAGCTAAATTTAAAGATACGGTTTTCGTCTTACATGCGTTTCAGAAAAAAACACAGAAAACCTCACAACGTGATATCGAGATTTGTAAGAATCGATATAAAGACTTGGTAAGGAGCTTGAATCATGGCAAATGAAACTTTTAATTCAGTATGGGATGCTTTGGCAGATACCCCAGCGGAAGCTGCTAATTTGAAAGCAAAGGCTGCTCTCATGCAACAGATCAGCGCATACATTGCAGCGCAGGACTGGACACAGGACGAAGCCGCTAAACAATGCAAGATTACGCAGCCACGAATGAACGACTTGCTCCGGGGACGAATTTCCAAGTTTTCCATGGATGCACTGATTAATATTGCCTCCGCCATGGGCAAGGCGGTTCACATCGAACTGGAAGCTGCGTGAAACATCGAGCGTTTCCATACGGTTTTCTATCCCCACCCAGCCCTCCCCCTGCAAAGGAGAGAAAACCGTTATCACCTTGAGGCGCATCAAACGCCAGGTAGGCTATATCCCACAAACCCTGTGGCTGGAGTATCCGATTCTGGCAATTAATAGACAAGGACTGGCGAAAAAACCACGCTTGCGCGAAACAAAATAAATCAGACCCCACAAACCATGTGACAGGACGAAAGACTTAAATAACTACCTGAACCGGGTGAGGGATAGCTTGGAGTGATTGGTGACAGAAATGATCCTGGCTTGCATGTTTTGATGCCAATACTTAGACTGCGTAGACTATGGACTTCAAATTAAGTGACCATGCAAAAAAACGCATGGGAAAACGTAAAGTAAAAATTGAATGGGTTCAGGCCGCATTAGATCATCCGGATATCATTGAGAATGATAAGGAGGACGTCAGATTAGCGCATGCTTTAAAGGCGATTCCTGATAGAGGCTTTAAAGTATTGAAAGTGGTCTACAATGAAACAACTGATCCAGTCACTGTGGTGACGGTGTTTTTTGAATAGGTGAATCTATGAAAATTGAATTTGATCCAATTGCCGATGCATTGTACATCGAGCTGATGGAAGGCGAGGTAGATAGATCCGAAGAGATCAAGCCGGGGGTGATAATGGATTATGACGAAAGCGGGAATGTGTTGGGCATGGAAATGTTATACATCAGCAAGAGAGAACACGGAATGATTAAAAAAGCCGCATAGCTTGAATATCATAAGGGGCCATAAGGCCCTTTTTTGTGTCAGCGAGGCAGAAACATGGGTAATGCCGGAGAAATGGAGTGAGTATTTCTGCAATTAAACTCGACCCACATGCGGTAGACGTCATGTTTTCGAATGAAGCGCTGCACTTGGTTTTGGCAGATGGCCGCGAAATCTCGGCACCATTGGAATGGTTTCCGAGACTACGTGATGCAGATGATAAGCAAAGAAAAAACTGGCGGCTGATTGGTAAGGGTGTCGGCATACACTGGCCAGAAATCGACGAAGATATCGCCGTAAGCACATTGATGAAGAATAATTGAAAATCACAGTTACAAGGCTCCTTTCAAGGGGCCTTTTTTATTGGCCGCAATTCAGCGCGTGAAAATTCCGCTCAATGCCGGGTGCAGCAAAGCCATGCAGCGGATTTAGAGACGTAAAGACATGATGGTCCGAAGCAGGCACGGAATAGCCGTGGAGTGGTTAACAAAAGTATAGAACAACAAAAACCCGCATATCAGAATACCCAAGCAGATCATCCAGCCCGACCGGCCAAGCTGCCAAGCCGATGCAGACATGCGGTGGAGAAAAACATGATGCAAGCGGTATCGGAATCGGCTTCAGGTAAAGCATCCGGATTGCCGCTTGCTGCTTACGCCGCATTACCGCCGCAATAGTTGCGTGCCGCCCTTGGTCTCACTGACGCGAACCTCGGCAATTTTCGGCAATACCTGCAGGAAGCTTTCAATGTCCGCTATCTGTACCACGGCCGTCACGTGCTGTGTGTTTTGATCTACAGCGACAATTGGTTTTTCGCGATATCTCGACAGCGTTTCGGCAACCTCGCCCATGCTTGCCTGCTCGAACACGATCGTTCCCAGCTGGAAAGCAAAGGCGTCATCGGCGCTGCGGCTGCTGAGTCTCGGTTCTCTACCTGCATCCACTTCAGCCACTTCGCCGTCAGTCAATATGATGGGCGTAAAGAGTACTTTTGCGTTGACACCCCGGGATTCAACCCGGACACGGCCATACTTGACGCTCACCCGCACCTTGCTACTGAGCCGGTTGACGGCAAAGTTGGTCCCCAGCACGGTGACGCTGGCAAACCCGCTATCGACGATGAATGGGCGTGAAGGATCCTTGCTTACATCGAGTATGATCTCGCCACGCTTGAGTGTAAGCAATCGCTTGTTGCGGTAATAGGCGATATCGACACTGGTGTCGGCATTCAGAATCAGCTCCGTACCATCTGCAAGCAGTTGGTGCCCGGTCTCGCCGATGCCAGTTACGCTTGCCTGCACATACCAGGGCTGTGTCCATTCACGCCACGCCACCTGTCCAAGCAGGCCACAGCTCACGAACAGGAATAGACCCACTAATCCGCGTGCAATCGTTTTGCGATACTTTTCTTTCAATGCAGCGCTCTTGCGCTCAAGCGCATCTGCCAGTGATTGCATTCTATGGGTGGAGTCGAAGTCGTCCCACGTTTTCACAAACGCCTCATATTCACTGGCATGGGCAGGATCGGACATCAACCATGCTTCGAACCTGCCACGCTCGGGATGATCTGGCGCGGCGTGCTGCATACGCGTAAACCAGCGCGCAGCTTCTTCTCGCAAGCGTTTGGAGGCGGGTGACATAAGGTTTAAACCGGATGTGGTGGATTCAAGAGAGCAACAAGTCGCGACTTGCCCGCAAATCAATCAGGGCTCGCATGATATGCCGCTCTACCATATTGAGCGAAATGCTAAGGTGATCCGCGATTTCCTGCTGACCGTAACCCTCGATGCGAAAAAGCCTGAATACCTCGCGGCAACGTGGCGGCAGGCAATCGATAATGCGCTGCAATGCCTGCAGCCGCTGCTGGAGATCGGCAAGGTGCTCGGGGGAAGGGGCCAGATATTGCTCCGGCATGTTCTCGATACCCTGCCCTGCCCCATGAATCTCTGTTTCATCGGATATAAGCGGAACAAAGCGCGACATCTCATGATAGGTGTCCGCCAGCACACTACGCACGACAGTACGCAGATAAGCATGAGGCTTTTCAATATTGTCGCGATTTTTGGTCAGGGCAAAGCGCAACAAGGCATCGTGCAACACATCGTTAGCGGTATGCACACAATGCGTATGCCGATAAATGCCGGGCAACAGATCAGTGTAAGCCCAGCGCAAATCCAATCCATACCAGAACATGATGATTACCCTATAAAAGCCAACATCGAAAATATCCGTGGTGTTTTGCTTTATGCGAGACGCCAGCTGAAAACCCTGCAAGGCTATTGATCCTCTGTACCTTCGGATTTCCACTGACTGTCGGGACAAGCTCTACATGGATTGGTCTGCAAAAAATGTGCCTGAATTTACAAACTGCTCAAGGTGCTGATTAAATTAGACTTTAGAAAAATAGCAGGACTGCCATTTATGAGATTTGGTTGTGTACAACCAAATCTATGGCTGTATACAACCAACTGGAGGGGGGATTGAAGCTGTACATCTTTGCAACAGGATGATGCGGTAACAATAAATGATTGGTTTCAACTTTCCAGTTTGAAATCCACCGGCACCACTACAGTAAATGACTTTCTGGACAGATCGCCACGTACCGGCAAGGCCTCAACAGCTTTTTTCAACATCGCACGCGCCGCATCGTCCAGCACCTTGTGCCCGCTACCGGGTTCGAGCAGCACGATCTCGACCAGGCGGCCCTTGCTAAACCGCGCACTGACCAGCACCGTACCCTGCAGATTACGTCGGATGGCGATCTGCGGATAGGTTTTGTTCTTCGATATCATGTCATGCAACAACTGGCCGTAACCTTTCCAGGCTTCATTCTGATCGGCTACTTCAAATTGCGCGTTAGGGTCCGGTTCACCGGGCGCTCCCGATTGACTGCTCGCCTCGGATGACGGCGGAGTATCCGTTGATTCCGATGACGCCTGGACTGGCGGCGGGGATGGAGTTACAGCCTTTTCTTCAGTCGCCTCTGCCTGCTCTTCGAATACCGGCACCTCCAACTGAGCCGGTGACATTTCGTTCTTGGTGGCGAGTATCGGCTTATTGACCTTCTCCGGCTTGGCTACAGGTTTGGGAGGCGTAACGGGTTGCTGGGGTGATTCGGGTTGAGGCGGCTCAGGCTGAGCAGATGGCGCAACTTCACGCATCTGCGCCATCTGCACGGCGATCCGCACCTGTGCCGGTGCGGATGCATGTTCAAGCGATGGCAGCAACAAAAACAAACCAGCATGCAGGGCCAAAGCCAGGCAAAAGGCCGGGAACAAGCGTTCTGATGCAAGCTGCTGCTGTACGGAGAAATCCGGAATGCTTACCGTCATTTCAGTTGCCTAATCGATCCATATTAATTGCAGGCCCATATTGATCGCAGACCCGTATCTATCGCGAGGCTTCCGGCAGCATGACAAAGGTGAACCGGCTGATGCCGGCACGCTGAGTTGCGGCCATGACCTTGGCGACGATGCCGTACTCGACCTTCTCGTCGGCGAATATCTCGACGGTTGCCTCCGCGTTGCCTGCAACCTGCCTCAGACGGGCATCAAGTTCGCTCTGGGAAACACCGACATCGTTAAAGTAAAGGGTGCCGTCCCCAGTGACGCTGACACGTGCCGATTCCAACTGGGTGGTGGAGAGATCGGCTGTCGCCCTGGGGAGGTTCACGGGGACGGCATTCATCAGCAACGGCGCCGTTACGATGAAAACGGTGAGCAGCACCAGCATGACATCCACCAGTGGCGTCACGTTAATCTCGCTCATCATGTTGTCATCACCGCCCGGGGTCATTGCCATATTGGGTTACCTTTCTGTCTAAAACAGACTTGCCACGGAAACATTGATTAAATGGCTACGCGAGCGAATTGCTGCGTTGCGCGGTACTCACAACCTCGCTGTATATCGCAACCATCTCGGCTGCTGCGTTCCGGGCGCCTTGTGGCGTCAAGCCGAGCTGCCTTGGCAGCCGTCTTGACGGATACGACCCTTGCGGTTGTGACATCAAGGTCGCGACGCAGGAGCGGGCCCTTGATGGGCATGACCCTTGCGGTTGCACTTCATCCCGCTCACTCATTTAATCAGTGTTTCCTTAGTGTAAAAAGACCTCCGGCAAGCCGGAGGGTTAGAGGGGATAGTTCTGAGACAGCTCAACTTTCCAATGCAGCAGGTTATTCACAGCTTCTGCTTTGCCCTGATTCCCCATGAAAGCTTTTCACTTTGTTCCCTCGATTT
>PHCD01000091.1 GCA_002842135.1 Betaproteobacteria bacterium HGW-Betaproteobacteria-8
GCTGCAGTCCTTTCCGGCTTTGACAGTATTTTCCTGAAAGATGAAGTCAGCGCCCACCAGCGGCAGTCGTTGGCGCGTTCATAGAGATTCCGGTCCATGATGTCCACCGCCAGGAAGGCGAAAAACCTGGAACTCTCGAGCATGATGGAAACCACGGTCTGGTAGAGGTCGGAAACGGTTTCTTCGATCACATTCTGGGTTTTGAAGCCGGTATTGCTGATTTCCCACAGCAGAACCTTGGAAAAGCTGTTTTGCTGCGAGCCGGCGTTGCGGGATTGCCAGATATTGCCATTCCATACGGATTGGTTCAATTTGCTCTGGATCATTGCCGCCTTTTTGGGAATAGTGAGCAGGCTCTGCGAGAACAACAGCGGGCTACGCATGACCTTGGCCAGCATGCCGGGATTAATTCCGTTGATCAGTTCTTCGATGCAGTCGCCGAAAGCGTACTCCAGCGGAATCATGGCATGGCCCATCCAGCCCGGCCCCATGTAGCCCTGATAGCCCTTGGTGCGCTTTGTCACGGTCAGGTACTCGCGGCCGGCGAACCGGGTCATTTTCCAGTCTTCATCGTCCCCGGTGATCTCAAGTTTAGCGCCGAGCGGGACCTGATACTGATCGCTGGTCGCGATGACTTTAGCGTCCTTGTCCAGCATGATGCCGACAGCCCAGTCGTTTTCAGCGATCAGGTCCTTGAACACCCCTTCCATTTCATTTTCGAAGCGGAAGCAAAGGCAGAGTATTCCCAATACGTTTTTATTGTCGGGTGAGGTGACTTTATAGGCATAAACCAGGCTTTTGTCCTGATTCGGCAGTAGGTCGGTTTTCCGATATATTTCCACGTAAGCCTGCGAGGTGCTGAAGGCCTCGTCTATCAATTCATCCGTTGAGTGCTCGACAGGGTTGTGTTCGTCGAGCTGGACCAGCACCCGCCCCTGAGGATCCAGCAGGATTATGTTGGAATAGACTGAGTATTTCTTTACGTATTCGCGAAAACGGGCCCTGAGATCATTTGCATCCTTATCGGAAGCTTCGCCTTTTAGTTCGTTTGCCAGGAACAGGCGTATATCGTCATCGGTCGCCAGAAAGCCGATGTCGGCAGTTCGCTCGAAAAGATTGCGGATGACGATATCGACAATCACCTGGGCTTTGGCAGTGAGTCCCGTTACGGTTTTATTCAGGGTTTCCTTGGACAGGTTGCTTAGCACGTCATTGGTTAGCTGGCCGAATGCCGTCCGGGTTTCGGTCATATCGGTGCCGGTGCCCGATAATTGTGCAAGCAGGGAAAGATTGTCCCAGACGGATTGCAGCTGATAAATCGACTCGCGATAACGGTTAAGCCCCGACATATGCTTGTCCATGCGGTCTTGTATGTTGTTATTGGTTGTTGACATGGTGAGGTCCTCTCGAAGCAAATTTGAATTATTTGAGTCAGGTGATGCAACAATCATGCCGTGGTGCATTCATGAAAAATCATGGGCATTTGGCAACCGGCCAGGGCTGAAATCTGGCAGCTGACTTTGATGTGTTGGCCGAGCGGATAGCGCAGCCTTGAATTCGCCTGTCTTTGCTATACAATTGCCACTCGTTCAGGAATCATTTCAATGGCTGAAACCCCGCAACAAATTCGTCGCAGAAAAACTTTGGTAGATCCCAGCTTGCGTGAGCGCGGTATCTACCTGTTGCCCAATCTGTTTACCACGGCGGCGCTGTTTGCCGGGTTCTATGCGATTGTGCAGGCGATGAATGGCAACTATGAGCATTCGGCCGCAGCGATTTTCATTGCCATGGTGCTGGACGGTCTGGATGGCCGTGTGGCCCGCCTGACCAATACGCAAAGTGCCTTTGGCGCCGAGTACGACAGCCTTTCGGATATGGTGTCCTTCGGTGTTGCGCCAGCACTGGTAATCTATGTCTGGGCATTGAAGCCGCTCGGCAAGCTGGGCTGGATCGCAGCCTTTATCTACTGCGCCTGCGCTGCGCTGCGGCTGGCACGATTCAATACCAAGCTGGACAATGCAGACAAGCGTTATTTCCAGGGCTTGCCCAGCCCTGCCGCAGCGGCCTTGCTTGCTGGCCTGGTCTGGATCTCGTTCGATAACAGGATTGCCGGTACCGGATTGTTGTTCGACCTGATCCATATGAAATGGCTGGCCTGGACCCTTACCGTATTTGCCGGCTTGTCCATGGTCAGCGACCTGAAGTTTTACAGCGGCAAGGATATCAACCTGCGCAGAAGCGTGCCGTTCATCGTCATTCTGCTGATCGTCCTGGTGATCGTGCTGATTTCATACAGCCCGCCCGTGATCCTGTTTATTGTCTCGCTGGTATATGCGCTTTCCGGCTATGCGATGTGGGTAAAAGTCCGGTTTCTGAAAGGCAAGGATTCTTCTCTATCGTCTTGATGGAAAAAACAAAGCTCCATGTGGTTGTCATCTGGCTATAAAAGCTTTATATTCCGCTTACTATGTTTGCTTACCAGAACATTTCAGTTTTTACCCCTATCGGCCACCAGATGGCTGAACATGCCGCACGCGTTCAAGATGCGCTGCGTCTGGCATCCCTGCTGCGCCCATTTCTGCTGCGCTAAGCGCGCAGACTACATACCCCCCCCACTACCAGTTTTACCAATGTTCGTCATCTGATGCAGAAGACGATAGAATTTATTGATACAGGCAAGCAGGCGCTTGTCCTTAAATTGATGGAAAAATCATGAAAAAGAACGAATTAATCATTTTCGACACCACTTTGCGCGATGGCGAACAAAGCCCGGGCGCGGCCATGACCAAAGAAGAGAAGTTGCGCATTGCACGCCAGCTGGAAAAACTTGGTGTTAATGTGATTGAAGCGGGTTTTGCCGCCGCCAGTCCGGGTGACTTCGAATCGATCTACGCGATTGCCGAAGTGATCAAGAACTCTACGGTGTGCTCATTGGCACGTGCCAGCGAGAACGATGTGCGCCGTGCAGGCGAGGCTATCAAGCCGGCCGCCAAGGGGCGTATCCATACTTTTATTGCCACCTCGCCCATCCACATGGAAAACAAGCTGCGCATGACGCCAGACCAGGTGGTCGAGCGAGCCGTGCAGGCAGTGAAATGGGCGCGGGAATATACCGACGATGTGGAATTTTCTGCAGAAGATGCCGTGCGCTCCGATATGGATTTCCTCGTGCGCGTGTTTGATGCTGTGATTCAGGCCGGTGCCAAGACCATCAACGTACCGGACACCGTAGGTTACTCGATTCCGGAACAATGGGGCGAGCGCATGCGGCAATTGATTGCACGCGTACCCAATTCCGATAAGGTGGTGTGGTCTACCCACTGCCATAACGATTTGGGTATGGCGGTCGCCAACTCATTGGCAGCCGTCCTCGGTGGTGCGCGCCAGGTCGAATGCACGATCAACGGTTTGGGTGAACGTGCGGGCAATGCCAGCCTTGAAGAGATCGTCATGGCGGTGCGCACACGCAAGGATATCTTCAAGCTCGAGACCAGCATCGACACCACACAGATCGTGCCGACTTCCAAGCTTGTTTCCAGTATCACCGGCTACCCTGTGCAGCCGAACAAGGCAGTGGTGGGCGCCAATGCTTTCGCGCACGAGTCCGGCATCCACCAGGATGGCGTGCTCAAGCATCGTGAGACCTACGAAATCATGCGTGCCGAAGATGTGGGTTGGGGTGCCAACAAGCTCACCTTGGGCAAGCTTTCCGGCCGCAATGCCTTCAGGTCACGCTTGAAGGAATTGGGCATCGAGCTGGAGAGTGAGGAATTGCTTAACGCAGCGTTCTCCAAGTTCAAGGATTTGGCCGACAAGAAATCGGAAATCTTCGACGAGGATTTACATGCCCTGGTGAGCGATGAGTTCATCAGCGACGCTTCCGAGACTTTCAAGCTGGTGTATTTGAATGTGTGTTCGCAAACCGGCGAAGTGCCGCACGCGAACATAACCATCTCCGAAAACGGCCAGGAGAAAAAAGCCGAAGCCGATGGCGGCGGACCTGTTGATGCGACCTTCAAGGCGATTGAGTCCATCGTCAGTAGTGGCGCAGAATTGCAGTTGTATTCGGTCAACAATATCACCAGCGGCACCGATGCCCAGGGTGAGGTGACAGTGCGTTTTTCCAAGGGCGGTCGTATCGTCAATGGCCAGGGCGCGGATACCGATATTGTCGTCGCTTCAGCCAAGGCATATTTGAATGGCCTGAACAAGTTGCACTCGAAGTCAGAACGCGCGCATCCGCAGGTGTAATGCGTGCCGCGGGTTCTATTAACTGGGGGCTATCTTAGCCAACGACTGCTGGTTGCGCTCGCCTTGCTGGCACTCTATTTCATATGGGGTGCCACCTATCTTGCGATGTTCTTTGCTATCGAGAGCTTTCCGCCATTCATGATGGCGGCGATACGTTTCAGTCTTGCCGGTGGCCTGTTGTATGTCTTTTTGCGCTGGCGCGGTTATCCTGCGCCCAGGCCGAAAGAATGGCTGGGTGCGCTGGTCGTTGGAGTGCTGCTGTTGTCGATCGGCAATGTCGCCGTCGCGGTTGCGCAAAAGACGGTATCGACCAGCGCCGCTGCCATGGCGATTGCGACCGTACCTTTATGGATTGCCTTGTTCTCCGGGTTGTGGGGTGTGTCGCACAGCCGCCGGGAATGGCTGGGCATCATGCTCGGCATACTGGGTGCCATCGTACTGGCCAGTGGCGGAGCATTGCGTGCCAGCCCGGAAGGTGCGCTGCTGATTCTGCTGGCTGCCGTCAGTTGGGCCTTCGGTTCAGTTTGGGGCAAGCATCTGCCGATGCCCGATGGCGTCATGGGTAGCGCTGCGCAAATGGTGATGGGCGGTGCGGTGCTTATCGTGCTGAGCGTGTTGCAGGGGGAACCCTGGCCGGCCAGCATCAGCGAGAAGTCTTTGTGGGCCATGGTTTTTCTTATATTCTTTGGCTCCATTATTGCTTACAGTGCATACCAGTATTTGTTGAAAACCGTGCGCCCTGCGCTGGCCACCAGCAATACCTTTGTGAATCCTGTTGTTGCGATGTTCCTGGGTGTCTGGCTGGCGAACGAGGTTGTCGATGCGCAGGAGATGGTGGCATTGGTCATCATCATTATCGGCGTGCTGCTGGTGATGCCATTCAGGGCCAAGCCTGAAGTTTAAGTAGATTGGGGAATAGTTTGAATTTAGCGATATTTGATCTTGATAATACCTTGCTGGCTGGCGACAGCGACTTTCAGTGGGGCCAGTTTTTAATCGAGGAAGGCCTGCTTAAGCGTGAAGAGCACGAGGCCAAAAACATTGAGTTCTACGAAGATTACAAGGCAGGCAGGCTGGATATCTATGCCTTTCTCAAATTCCAGCTGAAGCCCTTGTCTGACCATCCGCGTGCCAAGCTGGATCAATTCCTGCAGCAGTACATGGAGCGCAAGGTGCGGCCGATGATGACGGATAAGGCCAAGGCGCTGGTGAACCAGCACAAGGCCAATGGCGATCTCTTGATGATCATCACGGCGACCAACAGTTTCGTGACCCGGCCGATTGCCACAGAGTTTGGTGTCGAGCACCTGATCGGCACCGACCCTGAGCAAATCAATGGTGAATTCACCGGTAATGTTTCCGGCTTGCCGAGTTTTCAGGAAGGTAAAGTGAAGCGCCTGCATGAATGGATGACAGCACGCGGAAAATCGCTCATGGATTTTGAAACCACCTGGTTTTATAGCGACTCACACAACGATTTGCCGTTGATGAAGCAAGTGCAGAAGCCGGTAGCGGTTGATCCGGATGATGTGCTGCGTGCACATGCCGAACAGCAGGGCTGGCCAATCATCAGTTTGAGGTAGTTGAGATTAATGCAGCAGAAACTGCATGACAAACTTGGTGCCGGCATAAGCCAGCAGCAGCAGCACAAAGCCGCTCAATGTCAGGCGTATGGCGGTCAGGCCGCGCCAGCCGTAGATATAGCGGCCGAGCAGCAGCCCGGCATAGATCAGCCAGGAGAGTAGGGCAAAGACGTTCTTGTGGTTGAATTTCATTGCCTGATGAAAGATGTGTTCGGAGAACATCACGCCGCTGATCAATGTCAGCGTCAGTAGCAGAAAGCCCAGGCCAATCACGCGGAACAGCATTTTTTCCATGACG
>PHCD01000092.1 GCA_002842135.1 Betaproteobacteria bacterium HGW-Betaproteobacteria-8
TTACAAGGTTGCGGCAATTGACCGCCATTGCAGTATAAGTAGTTGAAAGTTATTTAATTTAGGATCAATGATGACTGTAAAAACTCCAATCTATCTGGACTATTCCGCCACCACGCCAGTAGATCCGCGCGTTGCGGAAAAGATGATTCCTTACCTCACCGAGCACTTCGGCAATCCTGCCTCGCGCAGCCACTCTTTCGGCTGGGTCGCAGAAAAGGCCGTCGAAAACGCACGTGAGGAAGTGGCGAAGCTGGTCAATGCCGATCCGCGCGAGATCATCTGGACTTCCGGTGCGACCGAATCGAACAATCTGGCGATCAAGGGTGCTGCCCACTTCTACAGCGGCAAAGGCAAACACATCATCACCGTGCAGACCGAGCACAAGGCCGTCATCGACCCCGTGCGCGAACTGGAACGCCTGGGTTTTGAAGCCACTTTCCTGCAACCGGAGCCGAATGGCTTGGTGGATATTGAGAAATTCAAGGCAGCGATCCGGCCGGATACCGTGCTGGCCTCGGTCATGCTGGTCAATAATGAAATCGGCGTGATTCAGGACATCGAAGCCATCGGCAACCTCTGCCGCGAACATGGCATCATCTTCCACGTGGATTCCGCCCAAGCCACCGGCAAGGTCGCCATCGATCTGGAAAAACTGCCGGTCGATCTCATGAGCTTTTCCGCGCACAAGACCTATGGCCCCAAGGGTATAGGCGCGCTGTATGTGCGTCGCAAGCCGCGTGTGCGTCTGGAAGCACAGATGCACGGTGGTGGCCACGAACGCGGCTTGCGTTCCGGCACCCTGGCTACGCATCAGATCGTCGGCATGGGCGAAGCTTTCCGCATCGCCCGCGAGGAAATGGAACTGGAGAACGCGCGTATCCGCCGCCTGCGCGACAGACTGCTGAGCGGCCTGCAGGAGATCGATGAAGTCTATGTCAACGGCGACCTCAAGCAGCGTGTGCCGCACAATTTGAACATCAGTTTCAATTTCGTCGAAGGTGAATCACTGATTATGGCGGTGAAGGATATCGCCGTCTCCTCCGGCTCGGCATGTACTTCTGCCAGCCTGGAGCCCAGCTACGTGCTGCGCGCCCTCGGTCGCTCGGACGAACTCGCACACAGTTCCATCCGTTTCTCGATTGGCCGTTTCACCACGGAAGAAGATATCGATTACACGGTAGCACTGATGAAGAGCAAGATCGGCAAGCTGCGCGAACTCTCACCATTGTGGGAAATGCACTTGGAAGGGATTGATTTGTCCAAAGTAGAGTGGGCAGCCCATTAAAAACTCATTCTTTGTCCGCTAGGCGTTGTTAGCTGGCGGCTCATTTAGAAAACTAAATGTCGCCGCCATCTGCCTAGCCCAGCGAACATATCACTGAGTTTTAAGTAAGATTTGAAATGAGACTAAGGTTTGAAATAGGAAGCAAAATCAAGGCGACAAGCTGAAGACAGTACTTATAGTACGGCGAAGCGCAGTCACGCCGAGTTTGCGAAGTATTTCAAACGCATAAAGGAGAGTGAAATGGCATATTCAGACAAAGTATTGGACCACTACGAGAACCCTCGTAACGTCGGCACGCTGGACAAGAACGACCCGCACGTCGGCACCGGGATGGTCGGCGCCCCGGCCTGTGGCGACGTCATGAAACTGCAAATCAAGGTCAATGAGAGCGGCATCATCGAAGATGCCAAGTTCAAGACCTATGGCTGTGGTTCAGCGATCGCTTCCAGCTCGCTGGTAACGGAATGGCTGAAGGGCAAGTCACTGGACGAGGCAGCGCAGATCAAGAATTCCGCCATTGCGGAAGAACTGGCATTGCCGCCGGTCAAGATCCACTGCTCCGTACTGGCGGAAGACGCCATCAAGGCAGCCGTGGCGGACCTGAAAGCCAAACAGACGGACAAAGAGGTAGCATAAGGCATGGCCATCACCCTGACTGAAACAGCTGCCAAGCGCGTGGAGAAATTCCTTGCCAACCGCGGCAAGGGCATTGGTCTGCGCCTGGGCGTCAAGACCACCGGTTGCTCCGGCATGGCGTATACACTCGAGTTCGTCGATGAAACCAAACCCGAGGATATCGTTTTCGAAAGCCGCGGCATCAAGGTCATCATAGACCCGAAGAGCCTGGTCTATATCGACGGCACTGAGCTGGATTTTGCCAAGGAAGGACTGAACGAGGGTTTCAAGTTCAACAACCCTAACGTCAAGGATGAGTGCGGCTGTGGCGAAAGCTTTACCGTATAAGCCTGGAGCATCACCGTCATTGATTTATTCAAAATGCATAGTCATCATTCGCAATTAGGAAAATGATACTGATGCAATGCCATTCAATATACCGAGTTCACTCGCCCCTGCAGCATCGACTATGAATCAAAACTTCAGCCAAAATCATTTCGAGCTGTTCGACTTGCCAGTGCAGTTTGACCTCGACCTCGACAAGCTCGACCAGCACTATCGCAAGGTACAAAGCGAAGTGCACCCAGACCGTTTTGCCGCAGCTTCCGGCTCGGAACGGCTGAAGTCCATGCAACTTGCCACACAGGCCAATGAGGCCTATCAGACGCTGAAGAACCCAACCTCGCGTGCACGTTATCTGTTGCACTTGCATGGTATTGATACGCAGGAAGAGAGCAACACCGCGATGCCTGCTGATTTTCTGATGCTGCAAATGGAATGGCGCGAAGCGATTGAAGAAGCGACAGATGCAAATGATATTGATGCACTGGACAAACTGCTGGACCAAACACGCAAGGCCGCCAGGCAGTTTCAGCAGGATCTGCAACATCAGCTGGGTACAACACAGACATTTGAACAGGCTTCAGGCACTGTGAGAAAACTCAGCTTCATTGATAAAGTACAATCGGATATCGGTCAGGCCATCATCAAACTTGAAGATGCCTGACCCAGCGAACAGGATTTAGGATTTCCCATGGCCTTATTACAAATAGCTGAACCTGGCATGAGTGCTGCACCCCACCAGCACAAACTGGCGGTGGGCATCGACCTTGGCACCACCAACTCGCTGGTTGCCACAGTACGCAGCGGCATGAGCACGGTTCTGCACGATGAAGAAGGCCATGCGCTGCTACCATCAGTTGTGCACTACCAGCCGGATAGCGGCATAGAAGTAGGTTACGCTGCCCAAGCCCAGCAAAGCCAGGATCCGCATAACACCATCGTTTCAGTAAAACGCTTTATGGGACGCGGGCTGAAAGATGTTGGCGATACTGCCCAGCTACCCTACAAGTTCATCGATGCACCTGGCATGGTGCAAATCCAGACGCGTGCAGGCAAGAAAACTCCGGTAGAAGTCTCCGCAGAAATCCTCAAGGTATTGAAGCAGCGCGCGGAAAAGGCGCTGGGTGGCGAACTGACCGGCGCTGTGATTACAGTACCCGCCTACTTCGACGATGCGCAGCGCCAGGCCACCAAGGATGCGGCGCGGCTGGCCGGTCTGACCGTATTGCGCCTGCTCAATGAACCGACGGCTGCCGCAGTAGCCTATGGCTTGGATAATGCAGCAGAAGGCGTCTATGTCATTTACGACCTCGGCGGCGGCACTTTCGATATCTCCATCCTGCGCCTCTCCAAAGGCATATTCGAGGTACTGGCAACCAATGGCGACTCGGCTCTCGGTGGTGACGATTTCGATCGTCGCATCTTCTGCTGGATACTGGAGCAAGCCAAGCTGCCACCAATCAGCCCGGAAGACACGCGCCTGTTGCTGACCAAGTCGCGCGAAGCCAAGGAATGGCTGACGGATCACGCCGAGGCACACATCACCAGCCTGCTGAAAAGCGGCGACCTGGTCGACCTCACACTGACCAGCGCCAAACTGAAAGAGCTGACGCAACACCTGATTGCCAAGACCCTGACCCCTACCCGCAAAGCGTTGCGTGATGCCGACCTTGCTGTGGAGGATGTCAAAGGGATCGTCATGGTAGGTGGTGCCACACGCATGCCGCAAGTACGCCATGCCGTCGCCGAGTTCTTTGGACAGGATCCCCTGACCAATCTGGATCCGGACAAAGTTGTCGCGCTCGGCGCTGCGATTCAGGCCAACGTACTGGCCGGCAATCGCAGCGAGGACGACCTGTTGCTGCTCGACGTCATCCCGCTCTCGCTCGGTCTCGAAACCATGGGCGGCCTGACCGAGCGCGTGATTCCACGCAACTCGACGTTGCCGGTCGCACGTGCGCAAGATTTCACCACCTTCAAGGATGGCCAGACGGCAATGAGCATCCATGTGGTGCAAGGTGAACGCGAACTGGTATCCGACTGCCGCTCACTGGCACGTTTTGAATTGCGCGGCATCCCGCCGATGGCCGCGGGTGCGGCGCGGATTCGCGTGACCTTCCAGGTCGATGCCGACGGACTGCTTTCAGTGAGCGCACGAGAACAGACCAGCGGCGTAGAATCCCATATTGTCGTCAAACCTTCTTACGGCCTCAGTGAAGACGAGATCGTCGACATGCTGGAATCCTCTTTCAAGGCTGCCGAATCTGACAAGCAGTCGCGCGCCTTGCAGGAGGCACGCGTAGATGCCGAACGCCTGCTGGAAGCCATTTCTGCAGCATTGAACAAGGATGGCGCCGCCCTGCTTTCAGGGGCTGAAAGAGAAACCATCGAAACCAGCATGGAGACGCTCCGCGACTTGTCAAAAGCTGGGGACAGCCACGCCATCCGCAACGCGGTGGAAGCGCTCAATCATGCCACGGAAGAATTTGCCGCAAGACGTATGGATGCCTCGGTCAGACAAGCCCTGGCCGGACAAAACCTGAACACCCTGGAACTTTGAGAATGCCACAAATTATCGTATTACCCCACGAGGAACTATGCCCGGACGGCGCTGCATTTGAAGCGAAAAAAGGCGTCTCCATCTGCGACAACCTGCTGAATCATGACATTGAGATCGAACATGCCTGCGACAAGGTCTGTGCCTGCACTACCTGCCATGTCATCGTGCGCGAAGGTTATAACTCCTTGAATCCGGCAGCCGAGAATGAGGAAGACCTGCTGGACAAAGCCTGGGGACTGGAACCCAACTCACGCCTTTCCTGCCAGGCAATTGTCGATGACCAGGATCTGGTTGTCGAAATTCCCAAATACTCCATCAACATGGCCAAGGAAGGCCATCGCTGATTCTCAGGCCTTCAACCAGCCTTGCTGCTCTTGGCTCCCGGTTTTACGGCCTTGCTAGTGGTTTTTGGCTTGCTAGTAGTTGGGATTTTGCTAGCAGCTTTTGTTCCGGCCGCGCCGGTTGAGGTTTTCACAGCCGCCACTGTAGTTGCGGGTTTACTGGTTGGGGCAGCTGCTTTGGGCTTTGCCTGAGAAGCAATATCCGCAGATTTGGCCGCTGACTTTGATTCAGTTCTGGATTTCTTCTCACCATCCTGTTTTCTGATTTTCGCCCAGTTCTTGCGCCATTCCACCAGCTGTTCCTCTTCAATTTCCAGCTGAATCGCAACCGCCTCTTCCACGCTCAACTTTTCTTTTAACAGGCGCTTGGGTAACTTGCCGGTCATGCGTGACATGATTTTCTGCTGTTCATCCTCACTCAGCAGCAAGGCTTTCTCTACATATTCTGGCTTACTTATCTTCATATGACACTTTCGTTATTGAAATTGAACGCGCATCAATATTAAGGGTAATTTTTCCAATCAAATTTGAATTTTTTGTGACAACAGGATGAATTGGCTTCTGAATTCCGGATATTGGACACATAGCAGGAATCGGAGTTGCACAACAGAAAATATCCAGAAGACCGGGATGGCGTTAGGTGAAAGCATCCAACCCGGAAACTACCAAACCGGCAATGTGGGCGCGATGCCAACGAATCCGCGCCAGCCAGGCCTTCCGCAAATGGCCGCAATTGAGGAAATCAGCCCATGAAGACCAACCCTCACTTCGTCATAAAAAAACAAGAATCCTGCAATAC
>PHCD01000093.1 GCA_002842135.1 Betaproteobacteria bacterium HGW-Betaproteobacteria-8
TGCCGAAAATCGCAGCAAGCTGTTCGAAACCCGGAAGCAGACGCCAGTTTGAATCTGTTTTCATAACCTATAATTCTAAGGCAAAGCCGGAATTTACTTTACTCTCGATTTTTAATGTGTGATTTCAACATGCGATTGCAATATGAGAACCCTCACCGAAATACTGGAAGCCCCAGAACCCAATAACGACACTGAAGCTTGCTTGCGTTTTGCCATGAAATGCAGCCCTTTCCTGCAGCGCCTGTTGAATAGCGATGCTGATTTGCTGGCTGATATCCAGCAGAACATGCAGGAGCCGATGACGCAGCAACAGATGCGCGACTTGTTGGCAGCGCAGGCAATCACGGATGAACCGGGCTTGAAACGTGCGCTGCGCAGGCTGAGAAAGCTGGTGATGGTGCGCATCATTAGCCGCGACCTGAATGGCCTGGCCGATTTGAAAGAGGTCATGCTGACGGTAAGCCACCTTGCGGAGGTAGCAGTGCAGGTTGCACTGCAACATCACACGAAATGGCTGGAAGCGCAGTACGGAAAGCCGATAGGCGAGAGCGGTGCAAGGCAGGAGCTAATCGTGGTTGGCATGGGCAAGCTAGGCGGCTATGAGCTGAATGTCTCCTCCGATATTGACTTGATCTTTGCTTTCGAGGAAGACGGCAGCACCGATGGAGAGCGATTGCTGAGTAATCTCGAATTCTTTACGCGTCTTGGCAAAAAGCTGATTGCGGCAATCGACGATGTTACTGAGGATGGCTATGTGTTCCGGGTTGATATGCGGCTCAGGCCTTATGGCTCGGAGGGCGCACTGGCCTGCAGTTTTGCCATGCTGGAGGAGTATTACCAGAACCAGGGGCGGGAGTGGGAGCGCTATGCCTGGATCAAGGGGCGCGTCATCGCCGGCCCGGAACAGGAACTGGCCGATATGCTGCGGCCTTTCGTCTTCCGCAAGTACCTGGATTACGGTGCTTTCGCTTCTATGCGCGATCTCAAGATCCAGATACAGCGAGACGTCAACCGCCGCGACATGCATGACAACATCAAGCTCGGTCGCGGCGGCATCCGTGAGATCGAATTTATTGCGCAGGTATTTCAGCTGATACGGGGCGGCAAGGATCGTAGCCTGCAGGGGCGGCCTACCTTGCAGGTGCTGGGTTTACTCAAGGACAAGGGCTTGCTGCCGGTGTCGACGGTGGCGGAACTGCATGCGGCCTATGTCTTTTTGCGTAATCTGGAGCACCGCCTGCAATATGTGGAAGATGCGCAGACCCACGACTTGCCGACCACGGACGAGGCACGCGCACGTATCGCACTGGCTACCGGCTATGCCGATTGGGCATCATTGCTGCCGGTGCTGGAAGAACACCGCGCCAAGGTGGACAAGCACTTCCGGGAAGTATTCAGCGACCCGAAAGACGAAGAGGATGCGGCGGCACACAGTCGAGAAACAGAGATCTGGCTGGCAGAGGCTGATGAGCAACAGGCCCTGCAAATCCTGCAGGAAATCGGTTATCAGGATGCCGGGCAGACGCTGCGCCACATTAAAAGCCTGTATCAGGGGCCGCGCTACAAACAGCTGCCGGAATTGAGCCGGCATCGCTATGATGCATTGATGCCGGTCGTCATTGCGCAATCAGCCCGGCAGCCCAATCCGGATGCGACATTGTTGCGAGTTGGTGACTTGCTTGATGGCATCTGCCGTCGCGCCAGTTATCTCGCGCTGCTGGCGGAATATCCGGATGCGTTGCGTTTCCTCATCAAGCTCGCCAGCGCCAGCCCCTGGTTGATCCAGTATCTGGGGCAGCATCCTATCCTGCTTGACGAATTGCTCGATACCCGCAATCTCTATGCCGAACCGGATTTTGCGGCCATGCGCGAGGACTTGCGCCAGCGTCTGGCCGATGTTGAAGGTGATGTCGAACGGCAGATGGATATCATGCGCGACTTCAAGCACGCCTATACCTTCCGTTTTGCAGTCAAGGACGTCATCGGCGA
This sequence comes from Betaproteobacteria bacterium HGW-Betaproteobacteria-8, assembly GCA_002842135.1. The sequence continues at coordinate 1,990 of PHCD01000093.1, forward strand.
GCTGCTGCTGGTGAAACTATCCGACTACCTGAGCGAGCTGGCCGACATGATTCTGGAACTGACGCTGGAGACGGTGTGGGCCAACCTCAAATCCAGGCATCGTGAACAGCCGAAGTTCGCCGTTATCGGCTACGGCAAACTGGGCGGCAAGGAGCTGGGTTATGCCTCCGATCTCGATATCATCTTCCTCTATGAAGATGATGCGCAGGAAGCGAGTGAAGTCTATGCGCGCTACGGCATACGCATCGGCAACTGGCTGGGCAGCCTGACCTCGGCCGGCATCCTTTACGAGACCGACCTCGCCCTGCGGCCGGATGGCGCAAGTGGCATGCTGGTGTCCGATATCAATGCCTTCCGCGAATACCAGTTGCAAAAGGCTTGGCTGTGGGAGCATCAGGCGCTGACGCGGGCGCGGTTCTGCGCCGGTGACAAGAGCATAGGTAGCAAGTTCGAGCAGATTCGCATCGAGGTCATGCGCCAACCGCGGGATATTGCCAAGTTGAAGCAGGAAGTCGTCGCCATGCGCGAGAAGATGCTGGCCGCGCATCCCAACCACAGCGAGATATTCGACCTCAAACACGACCGCGGCGGCATCATCGATGTCGAGTTCATGGTGCAGTACCTGGTGCTGGCCCATGCGCACCAATATGCCGAACTCACCGCCAATTCCGGCAATATCGCGCTATTGATGAAACTGGGTGAACTGGGTCTGATCGACGTTAAGCTGGCTAGCGATGTGGCAGCTGCCTACCGGCAATACCGTAGTTTGCAGCATGCGCTCAAACTGCAGGGCGAAAGCAAGGCGAGAGTCGATGCAGCGACGGTAGCGCAGCATATGGAGGCGGTGAAAAGCCTGTGGCAAAAGTTGTTTGGCTGACAGGGTTTCTGAAAAGCTATGCTGTAGTGAATTCAGGCTTTGGACAGAAGCATGTTGTATCAGGGTGAATTCGGTTTTTCTGTCTTGCGCCTGATTTCATTGATGGTTTCTGCAATCTGAGCTTTTAATCTTTCATCCTGGCTGGCAAGTTGCATGGCCTTTTCCGCTGCTTGCATGGCGCTCTTTGCATTGCCTTGCTCCAGCAGCACATGCGCCAGATTATTGTGCGCTGCGGCAGAATCCGGGTGTGCAACGATAGCCTGCTGGAATGCCTTTGCAGCGCCATCCAGATCGCCGGCTGCATAGCTGCTGTTGCCCAGGCCCATCAGCAGTACCAGATTATCAGGCCAGCGTTTTACGGCAGCAGCGTAGGCGGTTTGGGTGTGGGCAGCCGGTGCAGTCTTTTCAAAAGCGAGCAGGCCCTTGATGACGGCATCAGGTCCACTGCTGGCTGGCAGTTGGCCGGGCGGCAGGGCGACAAACGCCCAGTGCTGACTCCGAGCCCAAGTGCGTTCGAAAGTACTCAGGGTCATTTCAAAGCGTTCAAAAGTACCCGAGCGCAGCCAGATCAACTCCTTGTCGAGGTCATAGCCAACGGCAACCGCATAATGCCAGGATGGCGCCCAGGAAAGGCTCAGGTTCTGCATGACCACAACCACATTCCCGGCCATGATCTCCTGCAACAGGGCATCTAGTGTGGGTGCAATCTGGACGGCCAGTGCGCCATGCCGGCGTGCTGCAGCTAGCATTTCTATTTGCAGGCTGCCTTGGCGGCTGGGGATATAAACTTCAGAGGTGAGTTGTTCGGGCGTGACACGGATATCGATGGTATTCAATGCAGTAGCCAGCGCTGCAGGCCCGCACTGGTATAACTCCTGCGGGAAGAACGGAGTCTCAGTCAGCTCATTCTGTCTCGGTAGCTGCGTGTTCTGTGTGACTTCACGTACGCCCGGTGCAGCACACGAGGCCAGCACAAATACCAAAGCCAGTATGAACCCTCTCAGGTACATACTGGCTTGCTCTGGTTTTTGCGGGGAATGGCTTTTTGCAAACAATAGCGGTTTAACGTACAGAGCGGGTGAATGGGTAGACTTTAGTGAAGCCAAGAATGTCAGTAAGCAGCAGTACAAGGAAAATCAGCACAATAGCGCCAATAATGCCACCTGCCGGTGCGCTATCGATTTGTGATGCCACTGAGCTGGCTTCTTCATCAGTCAGCGCCGCAACGCGTTCCTTGGCTTGGGCAGGGTCAATGCCGCGTGCAACCATGGCTGCCTGCACATCTTCACGCGAAAGCGCAGCGATGATGCGCTCACGATCCTGATTCCCGCTGGAAGTTACTGTTGATTCAGCAACTTGTTCCGAACTGATCATGGCGGCTTGAACGGTATGAATGGAACCTGTAGACAGGAAAGCTGCAGCTAAAAAGGCACTGAAAAAACGTTTGATGTAATTCATGACTGACACTCCTTTTTGATTAAATTTTCTTAATATCCCCGATTAAATATCCCCGAAAATTTAGTGGCAAAAATGGTTTTAAACCTTTTCGCTTAGTGTGTCGGCGCCTCCATTATCAAGAGGCCTATTATTATGATTGAAGTTAAACCAGCGAATATAGGCTACCACATTTATCCGTTAGCACTACTAATTTCAACTGATTAGAAGACCATGTGATAGAAGCCTTACTGCCTGATTATGTTAGCCAATTTTATTGATTTTTGCTTCTGATTTTCATGCTGGGTATTCGCCAGGAAATTGCAGCATAAAGCAGGCTGCGGGTGATCGACGGGATAGTAGTGCAGCATATGGAGGTGTGAAAATCTGTGGTAGTCCTGTTGGGCTGATCTGCAGGATGCAAGTGGACAGTGCTTACCTGAATATCCAGTACTCGATTTCGTCCAGAACATTGCCGCTCTGATTGGTCTTCCGGTATTCCTTGCTCGCTACCCCACCATTTCGTTCCGGAATCCGTCTGCTGGCAATATTTCTCCTGTCTACTGGATAGCGTAGATATTCGAATTCGATATTCGATCTTGCCCAGGCAATAATGCCGGTGATGGTCTCTAGGCCGTAACCGCTTCCATGGGCAGATTTTTTCAGCCATATACCAAGTTCGGGGTCGGTCTTGCCGATATTGGCAAGACCGGCACAGCCGAGAAACTCATTGGTTGTTTTGTCTGTCACCACCAGCTGTAAACAGTTTCCATCGTTCAAGGCCTTGAGCGAATAGTCGATGAACGCCAAGGTCTCGCTGATCTCTGTCGGCGGCTTGGGGTACATATACCGTGTGATTTCGGCCGTGAAGTTCCTGAATATCTCCTCGGCATAGCTTTGGCCGATAGGGAGCAGTCGAAGTCTTTCGGTCTCGATGATGATGTCAGGCAAGTGCATTAATGTGGTTACGCTAATCCGAAGTTGGCAAACTGTCCGGTCAAATCATTTTGGTCGCCAACTGTGCAGCGAAATTGAAGATTTTTCAAGGAAGCCAGGCTCGTGTTGCGGCGCTAATGCTGCTGCATCAGCGCCGCTCGCCAGATTTCCATTTTTTGTTGCAATGATAATGCCGCGTGTGCCGGGCTGGTCGAGGGCAGGCGCACATATTGCAGCGCCGTATGTTTGCCTTGTTTTAAAACATTTTGGTGGTAACTGCGCTCTGCCGTGCCGCCGTTAAAGCACACCAGTCTGATGCCAGGATGCCGGGCAAAAAATGCATCAAAGTCGTTCACTTCAACCGAATCATTCTCAATCGCTGTATCCAGGCTGCCCTTGCGATGGCAGCTGTGCAGCACATCCCACAAGGCGAAGTCCGCCTGCTGCAATGCCTTCAGTCGTTCTGCATAAGGCGCATCCGGCGCAAAGCCCAACAGTCTTGCCATGATGGGCCAGAAGGCGTTGCGCGGATGGGCGTAATATTGGCTGGCAGCGAGCGAAGCTTCGCCGGGGATGCTGCCGAGTATCAATATCCTTGCGGAAGGTAGGGCGACAGGGGCGAAGCTGGCAATGCGTGGTTTCATAA
>PHCD01000094.1 GCA_002842135.1 Betaproteobacteria bacterium HGW-Betaproteobacteria-8
TGTTGAGCTAGGCCGCACCAAAATTGCAATCAAGAATTTATTGCAGCTGGCACAAGGCTCTGTGGTTGAGCTGGACGGCATGGCTGGCGAACCGATGGACGTCCTGGTCAATGGTTGCCTGATTGCGCAAGGTGAGGTCGTGGTGGTGAATGACAAGTTCGGCATCCGCCTGACCGACATCATCACCCCGGCCGAACGTATCCGCAAACTGAACAAGTAAGCACAAAAATGAACTCACGCCATTTCCCGCACTTTTGCAGCATGGCCAGCCTGGTTTTCCTGCCAGGCGTAGCAGGCGCTGCTGAAGCTGCCAGCATCTCCACGGCCGGCAGTGCCGTACAAGTCATCTTCGGCTTGATCATGGTGCTGGGCGTCATCATGCTCATCGCCTGGCTGTTCAAACGCTATGCGCCGGGTATCGGCCAGAACAACAGTGTTGCCCGCATCGTGGGCGGCGTCAGTGTAGGCAATCGTGAACGCGTGATGGTAATAGAAGTGGCGGACCGCTGGCTGGTGGTCGGAGTCTCGCCGAGCCAGGTGACCAGTATCGCCAATCTTGAAGCAGGCCAGGCCAACACCGGACAGCTGAATCAACACTCATCGGCAACCCACCCATTCGCAAAGTGGCTGACGCAATCCATAAACCGGACGCAGCCGATCAATCCACCCGAAGTTAGATAGCAAGGTAAATAGCCATGCGTTCCAGCCTACTGCCTCAGTTCGCCATGCAGAAACCCCTGCATCAATATTTACCTGGATTCAGAAATAATCGCGCAGCCGCTCTCAGCCTGGCCATTCTCGTATCTGCACTGATGACGATGTTGTTCTCATTCAATGCACTGGCCGCCGATGCCGGCCTCCCGGTCATTAACGCCACCCCCACCGCAAGTGGCGGCCAGAATTACACGCTGAGCCTGCAGACCCTGCTGCTGCTCACATCGCTGACTTTCCTGCCCGCTTTGTTACTGATGATGACCGGCTTTACGCGCATCATTATCGTCCTGTCCTTACTCAGGCAAGCGCTCGGCACGCAATCCACTCCGCCCGGCCAGGTACTGATTGGACTCGCATTGTTCCTGACCTTTTTTGTCATGGGCCCGGTCTTCGACAAAATATACGCCGAGGCTTACCAGCCATATGCCGAGAACAAGATCACCATGCAAGAGGCCATGGAAAACGGCGCCGAACCGCTCAAGGCTTTTATGTTGAAGCAAACGCGCGAATCCGACCTGGCATTGTTCATCAAGATGTCGCAAAGCGAAGCGCCGGAAACCGCCGAAGATATTTCCCTGCGCGTACTGATTCCCGCCTTTATGACAAGCGAACTGAAAACCGCATTCCAGATCGGCTTTGCCATTTTCATCCCATTCCTCATCATCGACATGGTGGTAGCCAGCGTATTGATGGCGATGGGCATGATGATGGTATCGCCCGTGATTGTCGCGCTACCGTTCAAGCTGATGTTATTCGTCCTGGTTGATGGCTGGCAGCTGATTCTTGGCTCGCTCGCGCAGAGTTTCTATTAGCGAAGAGTAGAGGAGAAATAATATGAGTCCGGAAAGCGTGATGGATATCGGTTACCAGGCGATTTATATCACCACCATCGTCGCATCTCCCATGCTGTTGACCGCATTGATCGTCGGCCTGATCGTGAGTATTTTTCAGGCAGCAACACAGATCAACGAAGCAACCTTATCCTTTATCCCAAAACTGTTCGGTATTCTCGCCGTGTTGGGGATTACAGGTCCATGGATGATAACGGTGATGACTGACTATATGCGACAGGTGTTCACCAACATCCCGATGATCGCAGGTTAACCGGGAAACACGCCTGGTGTTTCCGGCTCCACACCCTCCCGCAGCATCATGATCTCCATTAGCACCGACATGCTGCAGGCCTGGATCAGCGGCCTGCTCTGGCCACTGACCAGAGTCCTCGGCATGATTGCAGTTGCCCCGATTTTCGGCCATAGATCCTTGCCTGCAAGATTCAAGGTCGCATTGGGTATTTTCATTACCCTGGCAATCATGCCCGGCTTGCCGCCCATGCCTGACGCCGACATGTTTTCGATCCAGGGTGTCGCCATCCTCATTCAGCAAATGCTGATCGGCGTAGCCATCGGCTTTACCATGCGCATTGCATTTGCTGCCGTGGATATGGCCGGGCACTTCTGTGCGATGTCCATGGGCCTCGGTTTTGCAACCTTCTTCGATCCTCAATCAAGCGGGCAAACAACTGCACTCACACAGTTGTTAGTGGTAATCGCCATGCTGTTCTTTCTGAGCATTAATGGCCACTTGATGCTGATCATGGCGGTCACTGAGAGCTTCATGACCATCCCGGTCTCGCTGGACCCGGAGACCGGGATCAACTTCCTCAGAATCGTCACATGGGGCGAACACATTTTTAGTGCAGGGCTGCAACTGGCGCTTCCTGTGATTGCGGCACTGCTCATTGCCAACCTTGCACTCGGCATCCTCAGCCGCACCGCACCCCAACTCAATCTGTTCGGTATTGGCTTCCCGATCACCATCAGCATCGGCCTGGTTGTCATCGCGCTGGCTTTCCCGAGAATGGCGGTGCCACTGGAACGTTTAATCAGCGATGGCTTCAACACGATCAATCAACTCTCGATGCCATCGCCTCCCTTACCGCTGCCGCAATAACATCGGCGGATTCAGGCTGAAAAAAAGCCACCCGGTTAAGGGGTGGCTTTCCCGAAAAGAAAGAATCAGCGTTTACTTAGAAAAAATCAAACAAAGACAGCCCTGTCGTCCTCACAAAAGTTTTCTGTGCCGCTTCCAGAATCATTTGCTGCTGCGAAATATCCGAAAGCGCCTTGGCAAGATCCAGTTCTTCCACTTCTGACAGCGATTGCGCGTATTGCAAACTCAGTTCCTGGCCAAACTCATCGAGTGCATCCAGTTCATTCAAGCGAGTGCCAACCATGGCTCGCGTAGTCAACACAGCGTCCAAACCGCTATCGATACTGGTTTGCACTGTCACCAATCCTGCAGAAAAAGCAGCTGCCGTTGCCGCATCAATAATCGGGGTATCAAGCAGATTGGCAAAATCATTGAGCGTCTGGAAAATATCATTGCCGCCTGCCTGGAAAACTGAGTCCCCTGCATCTGCAACTTCCATTTGCCGCGAAGCGCTGACTTGCAGCAAACGCTGTTGATTATCGCCTTGATACGATGCGCCGGTAACCGTCTTGACAAAAGCCGGCGCTTGACTTTGGTAGCCCGCAAAAATGTAATTCCCCGCAGCATCTTTGGTATTGGCCAGACCGATCAACTGATCAAGCGCGCCGCGCATTTCCATCGCCAGAAAACCGCGCTCAGTATCCGAGTAAGCACCATTACCTGCAGCGACCATGGAGGATTTCACAGACAGCAGTAAATTGGTCACACTATTCAGCGCAGTTTCTTCAACGCCAAGGTTGTTGACTGCCACCTCGCGATTACTAATATATTGCGCATTGATATTCGCGGCCTGCTTCAGCACGAGCGCTTTGGCTGAGCCGGCAGGATCGTCCGATGGCACGAGAATCTTGCGACCGGTCGAAACCTGCTGTTGCAAGTTTGCCTGCGAGGCAGTGAGCTCACTGATACGCGCCATTCCTGATTGAAAGATGGTGTTTGTACTGATCCGCATGATGCTTCCTTTTATTTGAACAGCCCTAGCGACCTACTGTCAGCAACAAATCAAAGAGCTGACTGGCGATTTGCATCATTTTTCCTGCCGCCTGGTACGCTTGCTGATGACGTAACAAGTTAGTCGCCTCTTCATCCAGGTTAACGCCGGAAATCGATTGCTGGGAGGCAATCGTGCCTTCCAGCATTTTGGCTTCCGCTGCATCCATCACTTTTAATTCATTGGTTTTGTTACCAACCAGGCTGACCAGTTGGCTGTAGGCCCCCTCAAAACTGGTTGTGCCATTCAAGGTGGTCAGCGCCCCTTGCAGGGCGGCAAGCTTGAGCGCATTACCATTATCGGCATTACCGGCTGTCGGCAGCTCGGCCAAGGCAATCTTGCTAACATCCGTGATCCCCACAGAGAAACCGCTGGCGGCGGTTGCTGTCGGCTTGATCAGGAAGTTGTCACCCGCCTGTATGGTGCCACTGCTGATGTCAAATTCGACGCCATCAATAGTTTGCGGCAATGTAGCGAAAGACTGGGATGTGCCGGTATCGAGCCTGGTCAAGGTGTAATTGGTGCCATCATACTTAAGGCGATAATCACTGCCGGTGAGTGCAGATGAACTGTTGATTGAGGCATCCAGTACTGCATTGCCGGCGTTGTTTACATTCGGGCTGACAGAAGGCGCAGGGATATTAAAGAAAACGCCGCCGGCGCTACCGGCTTGATCATATCCAAGCATGTGTTGCGCGTTAAAGGTATCGGCCAAAGACACTGCGACCAGCCCCAATTGGCCGCGAATAGTATCAAGCGATTTCTCTCGGAACTGTATCAGGCCACCCAATGTACCGCCGGAAAGACTATTACTACCCAAAACTACAGTACCGGAGCTACCGACATAACCAACCTCAAACCGATTGGGGTCAGTGGTCGACCGTATCGTTGTCAGTGCATGAGTATCGTTGCCAACCACCAATGGTTGACCATTACCGATAAACACATTGTATTTGCCGTCATCCTGCTTCACCACATCCACTTTGATTTGTTTGCTCAGCTCAGCAACCAGCTGGTCGCGCTGATCCAGCAAATCGTTGGGTGGATTGCCGCCGGCAATGCTTGATGCCTCAATTGATTTGTTAAGCTGTGTGATCTGCTTGGAATATGAATTAATCAGGCTAACACTGGCAGTCACTTCTGCATTGACATTCGATTCGATTTCATCGAGCCGGTTACCCAAGCCTTGAAAGCGCGATGCCAGCGTTTGTGCGTTGGAAAGTAATGCCTGGCGGCTGGCGGCATCGCCAGGACTGGAAGCAGCCGCTTGCATACTGCCGAAAAAATTCTGGAGCGCGGGAGACAAACCAGCGCTGGCATTGGCCAGCAGATTATCGATCTGGCTCATCTGGCTGGCATAAGTACCAAGCTCACCGCTGGTACTCAAACCACTGGAGACTTGTCGACTCAGAATCTCGTTGAAAACTCGCTGTATGGTCACCACTTGGACACCCTGGCCGATAAAACCGTTACCGGAATTTTGTGCTATCGCAGGGCTCTGAATCATCTCCTGGCGCGTATAGCCTGGCGTCGCGGCATTGGCAATATTATGTCCTGCAACGCTGATCCCCACTTGGGCCGCATTTAATGCGGTCTTGCCGATGTCGAGTATGTTCGCCATGATCCAACTTGTCTGTCCTGATTAATAAATGTATCGGCATATTCCGACAAAAACTTTACTGTACCTTTGCTGTGAAGCCCACCTCGCAGACTAATCCCGCATCATGTCCATTGTCTTAATGGTGCGCTAAGCCGCTGACGTCCGCTGGACAACCTTGATCAATTTATCTGCATAATTCGGGTCTGTCGCGTATCCGGCTTTTTGCAAAGCTTGCGCATAAGCCGGCAACTGCTGCAGATTGTCCATCACACCTTGATAGCGCGGATTTTTGCTGATCAAACCGGCAAAATCCTTGAATGATTCTGCATAGGAGTCATAAGCACGAAACTTCTCGACGCGCTGAATTTTTTCGCCGTTGATATATTCCGTTGTCATCGTCTCGGCTACCTTGCCATGCCAGTTGCCCGTGGCTTTAATCCCGAACAGGTTGTAGCTGGGGCTGCCGTCCGCATGTTTGATCTCATGCTTGCCCCAACCGCTTTCGAGCGCCGCCTGCCCCACCATGAAC
>PHCD01000010.1 GCA_002842135.1 Betaproteobacteria bacterium HGW-Betaproteobacteria-8
GCAGAGCTGCGCGATTCTACCGCCGCATGTTTCTGCGCTGATCGTGCCCTTGCAGGATTTGATTGAACAACTGAGTATCCGTGACCGCCTGCCGCAGATCGAAGTGGCGGTGGGCGAGGAGGTGACGGTGTTGCTACTGCGTATTCTGGAGCCGCTGCAACCTCAGGATGAACCCTTGCTGCGTGAATTTGCCGATTTGCACCAGGTGCAGCTGTGGACGCAGAGCAAGGGGCCGGATACCGTGCAGCCGTTCTACCCGCTGGATGGCCCGCCATTGAAATACCACTTGCCGGAGTTCGATCTCGAATTCCCGTTCAAGCCGACCGAGTTCACGCAGGTCAATCCGCATATCAATCAGGTCATGGTCCGTCGTGCCATGCAGCTGTTGCAGCCGCAGGCGGGTGAGCGCATCGCCGATTTTTTCTGCGGCCTCGGCAATTTCACGCTGCCCATCGCCCGCAGCGGTGCGCAAGTGTTCGGCTTTGAAGGTTCGGCGGCGCTGGTGGCGCGTGCGGTGGAAAGCGCGCAGCTCAACAAGCTGCAAGGCAATACCGAATTCAGCGAGGCTGATCTGTTTTTGATGACGCCGGAAAAACTCGCCGCGCTGGGCCATTTCGACAAATGGCTGATTGACCCTCCGCGCGATGGCGCACTGGAGTTGATCAAATCCTTGCCTGCAGCGGAAGATCAGGACGGCCCACGTCCGCGCCGCATCGTTTATGTGTCCTGCAACCCGGCAACGCTGGCGCGCGATGCCGGCATTCTGGTTTCGCTCAAGGGTTACCGCCTGGCGGCCAGTGGCGTCATCAACATGTTTCCGCATACGACGCACGTGGAATCGATTGCGCTGTTCGAGCTGGTGGAGTAGGTTTCCGGGTGCGTGCTGGATACAGTACGCCGATTAATCTTGAGTTCGGGATACATTTGCGCAGATTCGTATTTCTGATGTTATGTGCCTTGCTGACTGCCTGTGGCGGGCAGCAGTCGCATGACGATATTCGCATGGCACTGGCGCAGGCGCCCATCAACCTCGACCCGCGTTATGCCTCCGATGCCGCTTCCGAACGCATCAATCACCTGATCTACCAGCCGCTGGTCGATTTCGACGAACACTTCCGGCCGCAACCGGCGCTTGCCGACTGGCAGTTGCTGAGTTCGACACATTACCGGTTTACCTTGCTACAGGAACGCAGCCCCTTCCATGACGGCAGCACGCTGGATGCTGCCGATGTGGCCGCGACTTACGGTTCGTTGCTGGCGCTAAAGGATTCGCCGCATACGGCGGAATTCGCCAATATCCGGAGCATCCAGGTCGTGGATGAGAACACGGTCGATTTTCAGCTGCATACGCCGGACGACATTTTCCCCTCACGCCTCATCATCGGTATTCTGCCCGCCGAGAAGGTAGAAGCCGGGCATGATTTCAGCCGGCAGCCGGTCGGCAACGGCCCGCTGCGTTTCCTGACCTGGCAGGGCGTGCTGCAGCTGGAAAGACTGGCCGACAGCCAGCGCTTCACGCTGCAGGAGGTGAAAGACCCCACCGTGCGCGTGCTCAAACTGCTGCGCGGCGAAGTGGATTTGCTGCAGGGTGACTTGTTGCCGGAGCTGGTGCGATACCTGAAGCAGCAGCCGCAGATTCGTGTGGATGAAGTCAACGGCTCCAACTTTTCCTATCTCGGTTTCAATCTGCAGGATGCACAGCTGGCAAAACCTGAAGTCCGCCGCGCCATTGCCCATGCCATCGACCGCGAGGCGCTGTTGCGGGAGGTGCTGGCTGGTGGCAGCCGTGAAGCAGGTTCGATCCTGCCGCCCGAGCACTGGGCCGGGCATGATGCCTTGCCGACCTATGAATATGATCCGGCACTGGCGCGCGAGCTGTTGCAGCAGGCTGGTGTCGAATTGCCGTTGAAGTTGGCCTACAAGACCTCCACCGATGCTCAGCGTGTACGGCTCGCCACCGTGATACAGGCGCAGATGCGCGAGGCGGGCATAGCCCTGGAAATCCTCAGCCTAGATTGGGGCACGTTCTTCGATGATGTAAAGCATGGTAAATTTCAGCTCTACGGGCTGACCTGGGTTGGCATCCGCACACCGGAGATTTATCGTCTGGCGTTTTATAGTGAATCTGTGCCGCCAAAAGGCGCCAATCGCGGCCGGTTTCAGGATGCAGTGACCGACCAGTTGATAGCGCAGGGCGATTGGCGTGCGGTCAGCGAGCGCGTGCATGCCATGCTGCCGTATGTGCCGCTCTGGTATGAAGGGCAGTTCGTCGCCATGCGCAGCAATATCAGCGATTATCAGGTCAAGGCTGACGGCAGTTGGGACGGGTTGGCAACCGTGAAGAAAATAGTCGAAAAGAAGCGGTGAAGCAGCAACCATGAAACTGAACACCAACATTAAAATTGCTGAGAACTTGGGTAAAGCGAGATTCGTGGGGATCTCCAGCTTTTTCTCTGTGCCCTCTGTGAACTCTGTGGCTAAAGGTTTTGCTGGGGTGGCTCCAAGCAGATGACCAGCAACCAACCAACCATGCGCATTGAAATCTCGATTGCCGACCAGCAGCTCCGCCTGCTGAATGCGCAAGGTGAGGTTGTCGCCAGTTATGCCGTCTCCACCGCCTTGAACGGGCCGGGCGAACAGAAGAGTAGTGGTTGCACGCCGCGCGGTGAACATGTGGTGCGCGCCAAGATCGGTGAGGGCGCGCCCGTCAACAGCGTGTTCGTCGGCCGCCGCGCCACCGGTGAACTGTGGACGCCTGAACTGGCGGCACAACATTCCGACCGCGACTGGATTTTGACGCGTATCCTCTGGCTCTCCGGCAAGGAGCCGGGCTTCAACCGCCTGGCCGATGTTGACAGCATGCAGCGCTATATCTACATCCACGGCACACCGGACGACCAGCCGATGGGCGTACCTTGTTCACACGGCTGTGTGCGCATGCGCAATCAGGATGTCGTCGCCTTGTTCGATGCGGTGCCGGTCGGTACGCCGGTGCATATCCTCGAAACCGGCTTTACGGAAACGCAGCGTGCTTAAGCGGTTGTTCGGCGTCGTGCCGGTGGTATTCGGCGTCCTGCTGCTGACCTTCCTGCTGGTGCATCTGGTGCCGGGCGACCCGGTCGAGGTCATGCTGGGCGAATCCGCTAGTAGCGCCGACCGCAGCCAACTCCGCGCCGAGCTAGGCCTGGATAAACCCTTGCCGCTGCAGTTCGCCAACTATCTCTCTCGCCTTGCGCAAGGCGATTTCGGCAATTCGATCCATAGCCGCGAGCCGGTGTCTGCCATGCTGGCTGAACGTCTGCCGGCCACCATCCGTCTGGCTTTGCTTGCGCTTGCCATCGCGATTGCCATTGGCCTGCCGCTCGGCATCATCGCGGCCTTGCGCGCCAACCGCTGGCCGGACCGCATCGCCACACTGACCAGCCTGACTTTTTCCGCCATGCCGCATTTCTGGCTGGGGCCTCTGCTCATGATGGTATTTGCCCTCTGGCTCGGCTGGCTGCCGGTGAGCGGTATGGAATCTTCCGCCTCGATCGTGTTGCCGGCGCTGACCCTGGGGTTCGGCCTCAGCGCCATACTCACGCGCATGACCCGGGCCAGCCTGCTGGAAGTGCTGAACGAGGATTTCGTCCGTACTGCACGGGCCAAGGGTCTGCGGGAGCATCAGGTGATTCTGGGCCATGCCCTGCGTGCGGCGCTGTTGCCTGTGGTTACTATTCTTGGCCTGCAACTGGGTGGCCTGCTGGCTGGCACGGTCATCACCGAGACGGTGTTCGGCTGGGATGGCATCGGCCGTCTCTTGGTGGAGTCGATCGAGAAGCGCGATTATCCGGTGACACAGGCCTGTGTGCTGGTGATCGCGTTGATCTATGTGCTGGTCAATCTCTGCACCGACCTGCTTTATGCCCAGCTCGACCCGCGGGTGCGCTACAGCAGATGAGCGAGGGGAAATGAAAAACTGGCCGGTTTACGTACTCGCGTTCTGGCTGATGGCCGTCGTTTTGTCTGCGCTAGTCGATTTTTCACCTGATCAGATTCAGTTGGAGATGATTCTGCACGCGCCCGGCCTGGCTGCCTGGTTGGGCAGCGATGATCTTGGCCGTGATATCTTCAGCCGCATCCTTGCTGGTGCACAGGTTTCCATGACGGTTGCCGTGCTTGTGACGGTCATTACCTTGAGCTTTGGCGTGACGGTCGGGCTGATTGCCGGCTATTTCGGCGGCTGGGTCGACCGTTTGCTGATGCAGATCACCGATGTGTTTCTTGCCTTCCCCGGCATCCTGCTCGCAATCGCTTTTGCCGCCGTGCTCGGGCCGGGCCTGAACAACCTGATACTGGCCTTGTGCCTGACTTCCTGGGTCGGCTATGCGCGCCTGACCCGGGCGCAGGCACTAACATTGCGCGGCCGTCAGCATGTGCAGGCCGCAGAATCGCTGGGTGCCGGTACGCCGCGCATCATGCTCAGGCACATGCTGCCTTTGCTGACAGCGCCGCTGGTGGTCGAAGCGACCTACAGCATCGCCGGGCTGGTGATCGCCGAGGCCAGCCTGTCTTTCCTTGGGCTCGGCATACAGGCGCCGCAGGCTTCATGGGGTTCCATGCTGCGCGACGGCGTGCGTTACATGCTGGTGGCACCGCATTATGTGCTGGCCGTGGGCTTGAGCCTGATGTCGCTGGTGTTGGCAGTCAACGTGCTGGGCGATAAACTGCGCGATGCGCTGGATGTGAAGCGCTGATTGAAATATCTCAATCACGGAGTTTTCTCTGTGAGCTCTGTGGCTGATTTTTGAAAGGTTGAAAATGTCGCTTGGCCCCGTCATGCTGGATGTCGAAGGTACCGAACTCAATGCGGACGATATCCGCCGCCTGCGGCATCCGCTGGTCGGTGGCGTTATCCTGTTCGCGCGTAATTTCACCTCCTGCGCGCAGTTGAAGGCGCTGACTGAAGCGATCCACGAAGTGCGCAAGCCGCCGCTGCTGATTGCCGTTGACCATGAAGGTGGCCGCGTGCAGCGCTTCCGCGAGGGTTTTACCCGCATTCCGCCGATGCGCGAGTTTGGCAAGCTGTGGGACGAGCATCCCAAAAAAGCCAAGCAGTTGGCAGAAGAAGCAGGTTGGATACTGGCGGCCGAATTGCGCGCGCATGGCATCGATTTCAGCTTTACGCCGGTGCTGGACATGGATTACGGCGAGAGCCAGGTCATTGGCGACCGCGCTTTCCATCGTGATCCGCAGGCGATCAAGGAGCTGGCCTTCGCTCTGATGCAGGGCCTGAAGCGCGGTGGCATGGCCGCAGTCGGCAAGCATTTCCCCGGTCATGGTTTCGTCGTCGCCGATTCGCACGTGGCGATTCCGGTCGATGAGCGCAGCTTCGACGAGATTGCGCAGAACGACATGCAGACTTTCAAGCAGATGATCGATGACGGCATTCAGGCCATCATGCCGGCGCATGTCATCTATCCGGCCGTGGATGAAAAGCCGGCGGGCTTTTCCGAGCGCTGGTTGCAGAAGATCCTGCGCCAGCGGCTAGAGTTCAACGGCGTCATCTTTAGCGACGATTTGTCGATGGAGGGCGCCGTGGTGGCTGGCAATGTGACACAGCGAGCAATGGCGGCACTGCAGGCCGGTTGCGATATGGTGCTGCTGTGCAACAAGCCGGATCTGGCGGACGAACTGCTGGCAAATCTCAAGTGGGAAATCTCGGCGCAAAGCCTGGCGCGTCTTGCACGCATGCACGGCGCACGCAAACCGGCGAGCATGGTGGCGCTGCACGAGGATGCGGATTTCGTCCAGGCGGTGCATGCCATCGGAAATATCGGCAAGCATGAAGGTAATTTGCCTTTTGCCTGAGTAAGCCATGATCATGATGGACATGGCTTTTTTGGCATCTGGCTAAAACGGCCGTCTTTCAAGGAATCTTCATCAAAACTGGTTGAAACTTGTAGTGCTTTTCTATAGTCTTATCGACTGAGTTTTAACCACAGAGGATATCTACATAATGCAATCCAATTATCAAGTCGCAAGTACGCAAACCCTGTCGCCAGCCGCCCACAAGGTTCTGCGCAATACCTACATGATGCTCGGCCTGACCATGGTGCCTACCGTCATTGGCGCCTTGATCGGCATGAGTATTGATTTTTCCTTTGCCGCAGGCAGCCCGATCATCTTCGCGCTGGTTTCGCTGGCAGTGATCTACGGCATGTTCTTCGCCGTTTCCGCCAACCGCAACAACAGCATGGGCGTGGTCTTTCTGCTCGGCCTGACCTTCATCATGGGCGCGCTGCTCGGCCCTATCCTGCAAGTGGCACTGAGCCTACGTAACGGTGGCGAACTGGTTGGCCTTGCTGCTGGCGGTACCGGCATCATCTTCCTGACACTGTCAGCGATTGCCAGCACCACAAAACGCGATTTCAGCTTCATGGGTAACTTCCTGCTGGTCGGCATCATCCTGCTGATTGTCGCATCGTTGGCCAACCTGTTCTTGCAGATACCTGCATTCTCGCTGGCCTTGTCTGGCGTTGCCGTGCTGTTGTTCTCCGGTTTCATCCTGTTCGATGTGAACCGCATCGTACGCGGCGGCGAGACCAATTATGTGATGGCGACCCTGTCGCTTTACATCAGCGTCTACCAGTTGTTCACCAACTTGCTGCATTTGTTGATGGCATTTGCCGGCGACAGAGAATAAGCTCGTTCAAAAAAGAAAGCCCCGCATTGCGGGGCTTTTTTATTTTTAGCCACAGAGATCACAGAGCACACAGAGGGTAAACCAGTGCACGAATACAGAGGCGCGGGAGGTAACGACTGAAACCATGCTCTGAATGAATCAAGGGTTTTCTCTGTGAACTCTGTGTCTAGTACGAATTTATTGCGGCTTTCCAGACTTCCTGCGGCTGGCGAAGAATGCGCTCAGCAGACTGCCGCACTCCTGCGCCAGAACGCCGCCGGTGACCTCGGTGTGGTGGTTGAGCCTGGGTTCTTCCATCAGGTTGATGACGCTGCCGCAGGCGCCGGTCTTGGGGTCGCTGGCCCCGAACACTAGCCTGGCGATGCGGGCGTGATGAATGGCGCCACTGCACATTGCGCAAGGCTCCAGCGTGACATACAGGGTGCAGTCGACCAGGCGGTAATTGCCGAGGTGCTTTGCAGCATCGCGCATGGCTTGAATCTCGGCGTGGGCGCTGGGGTCCTGCTGCGAGATCGGTGCATTGCTGCCGCGCCCGATGATTCCTCCGTCTTTCACCACGATAGCACCTACCGGTACTTCCCCTTTGGCCGCGGCATCGGCAGCCAGGGTGAGGGCGATTTGCATGAATTCATTGTCGTTCATTTGAATGCTTTGACCAGCCATTTGAGTAATTCTATCGATTCCGCATTTTGCCTGTTTCTGTAACGCATTTGCGTATAGATATCAGTAATCTTGCGGATTTCAGCAGCCTGCTTCGGTAACTGCAAGATAGCGCGCTTGCTGAAATCTACCGGCCCTTCATGGGGCAGGCGGACGATACCCTTGCGTTTCAGTTTGCGCAAGAAGGCGACATAGATGCGCTGTAGCGGGTCGGTTTTTACAGGGTTATTGCGCAGAATGAGCCAGGTCAGCAACAGTCCGGCCGCGCCTAGCGCAACGATCATGGCAATCGCCAGATCCTCCCATGCCAGCTTGCTGCCAGCCAGGCTCGATAAAAACTCCAATTGCCGTTCCTGGTTGTAGTCCAGTACCCAATGGTTCCAGGCGTTGTCGATGGCATCGAGATTGAGGTACATCTTTTTGATGGCAGGGAACGTGTTTCTGGCTAGCAGCGGCAAGGGATTTTCGTCAGGCATGGCGATTTCGATGCCTGACTCGATGCGCGACGGGGAGACCGCGCCGGTGGGATCGACGCGCGTCCAGCCTTTATCGGCAAGCCAGACCTCTGCCCAGGCATGCGCATCGGATTGGCGCACAATCAGGTAGTTGCCGACAGGGTTGAGTTCGCCGCCTTGATAGCCCGTGACAACCCGTGCCGGAACCCCTGCGGCACGCATCAGGTAGACGAAACTGCTGGCGTAATGCTCACAGAATCCGCGCCTGCTATTGAACAGAAAGTCATCGACAGCTTCTTTGCCTAGCCTGGGTGGGCGCAGTGTGTAGACAAACGGTTGTTCACTGAACATGCGAAGGGCTGCCTGCACGATCTGTTCCGGACTTTTTCCTTCATCCCGCCATTGCTGGGCCAAATCCCGGGTTTTTTGATTGTCGAAATCCGGAATCTGCAGATTGAGTTCCAGTGCCCGTGAGCTGGCATCTGCGGCCAACGTGTAGTTCAGCTGCGAGCTGGCCTGGTAGCGTATGCGTTGACGTATCGGTTCCTTTGACAGTACCTGGAAATCCCGGCTGATGCTGCTGTTAGCAGGCAATTCAACCGGCATGTCGAGTAGCAGCATGGATTGCCGGTTACTCGGTTCCATGGTGATGGTGTATTTTATTGCTGCACCGCGAACCATGAGGGTTTCGCTGGGTAAGTCCAGGTCCGGGCTGGCCATGGTCCAACTGCGGCCATCAAAATGCCATAACACCGGTCCGCGCCAGTAGAGCAGGCTGCTTGGCGGTGGCGGGCCTTCAAATTCAGCACGGAAGGCAATCTTGCCAGACAGGGTGAGGTTGCTGATATCGCCGGGTTGCATGCTGTCGGAAAGACCGCTCATGCCGCTATAGGCGTCTTGCGGGATGCTCCATAATGGGCCTGGGATGCGTGGAAACAGCAGGAAGAGCACGAGCATGATGGGGACAGCCTGTGCCAGCAGGATGGCCGCCGTTTTTGCCTGGAACAGCCAGGGCAGCCTGCCGTTTGGATGGCTGATGCCAACCAGCGTTGCAGTCAATGCAAAGGTCGAGACCAGCATGGCACCAGCGTAAGCCATGGACTGGGTGAAGAGGAATGTGGTGATGCTCAGGAAATAGCCGCCAAAAATCAGAATAATGAAGTCCCGCCGGGTTTTTGCCTCCATCAGCTTGAGCATCAGCATCAGCGCCAGCAACTCCACACTGGCATCGCGACCGAACAGCCCTCTGTAGGTCAGCAGAATGCCAAGCCCGGCTAACACCGTCAGCGGCATGAGGACGATCATCTTCGGCATGGGCCGGCGATAGTGCTCAAGCAGGTAGCGCCATACGGGGAGTACCAATATGGCAATTGCCACCCAGGGGGCAATATGCGCCGCATGCAATGCCATGACCAAGCCCAGTCCCAGCAGTAGCCAGCGCAAGTCGGTGATATCTGGATTTTTTAGTGTCATGGCTACATCAGGGCGAGTGCCTGCAGGCACTGCTGAAAATGCGGTCTGCCGATGCCAGGCGGGAATTCACGTCCGGGCAGGCGCAGGCCATAAGGTTGCTTGAGGGTATCGGCATCGATCACCCAGCGTGTGAGTTGGCTGATACGCTGCTCGTCATCAGTGCCCGGGGTAGTGGCCCAGTCGAGCCAGAGCTGGCTTTGTGCGGTGCCCTGGAACTGTTTGGTAAATAAACCCTGTTCGCGCGCGGAAGCTTTCCAGTCAACCCGTTTGGGCGAGTCGCCCGGCTGATAGCTGCGATGGCCGAAAAAGTCGTCATCGCCCATATGGGCATCCGCACTGCCTTGGGCATCCCGGTCAGGTGCACTGGGTAAGGGCAGTGTATTTGCGGCTGGTTGTGGATAAATCAGGCAGCGGCAATTGAGGTCGGCATAGGCCCATACATGAAATAGTGCCAGGGGGAATTCGGTATGTAGCTTGATGCGGCCGGGTACCAGCCAGCCGCGATGGGTGCTGGGGATGCCAAGCCTGGCTGGTGCCTGGCCATTGGCCGGGATGTCGATATATGCTGCAAGGTCTTTATTCTGGCTTGCTGTGTCGAACTGCGCGGCGATGGCGTGGCGGGCGCGATTCCTGGTATCGGCAACCGAAATGTCAAATATGGCGGTTTCGCCCGCAAACACAGGATATATCCTGGCGCTGCTGATTTGCAAATGGGCCAGGTTGCGCCAGGTGTGCAGCATGGCGACATTGCCCATGCCGGCAAGCAGAAATACCAGAACAAAACCCAGGCTCAGCGTGTAGTTGATGGCGCCAACCAGCATCAGCAGCAAGATCAGTGCAAAAAACCAACCGTAGCGAGTCGGCAATATATAGACATGTCGTCGGCTCAGAACCGCAGGTGTATTCCCGGCACGCGCCTGTCGCAGCCACTTGGTCCAGTCCGGGAGTTTCAGCGCGAGAGCCATTGGCTATGAAGAAAACGGCGGCTAGGAGACGACGACGTTATTCAGCAGATATTCCACCAGGTCGCCAGCTGTTTCTTCCTGACCGGAGGCCTGTAACCGGTGTCTGGCAACGCCGGGCAGTACCGCCTGCACGTCTTCCGGCAGTGCGTAGTCGCGACCATGAATCATGGCCCAGGCTTGGGCACATTGCCTGAGTGCCAGGCCGGCCCGCGGTGACAGGCCGCTGGAAAAGCGAGGTGAAGTGCGGGTGAATTGCAGGATGGCCTGCAGATAATCGAGCAGGGCATCGGATACATGAATCTCCTGCACAGTCTTTTGCAACTGCATCAAGCCGGCACCATCTGTGCAGGGTGCTATGTTGGTCACCTGGTCGCGTCCGCCGTTGTTTTTTAGCAGGTTGCGCTCGGAATCTGCGTCGGGATAGCCTAGCTCAATGCGCATCAGGAAGCGGTCGAGCTGCGATTCAGGCAAGGGGAAAGTGCCGATATGGTGTGTCGGGTTTTGTGTGGCGATGACAAAGAACGGTTGTGGAAGCAGGCGAGTTTCACCTTCTATGGTGACTTGACCTTCTTCCATGACCTCCAGCAGTGCGCTCTGCGTTTTTGGTGTTGCGCGGTTCACTTCATCGGCAAGCAGTATGTTGGTGAAAACCGGGCCAGGGTGGAACTTGAAGGTCGCACTGTTGCGGTCATAGACCGAAACACCGAGGATATCGGCCGGCAGCAGGTCGCTGGTGAACTGCACTCGACTGAATTTGAGACCGAGAACCTGAGCCAGGGCATGGGCGAGGGTGGTTTTGCCCATGCCGGGCAAGTCCTCAATCAGCAGGTGGCCGCGGGCCAGGATGCAGGCCAGCGCCATGCGTATCTGCCGGTCCTTGCCGAGGATGACCTGATTTGCGGCGCTGATGATGTTCTGTGTGATGTTTTGCATGATTGTTATTCTTGTTCCTGCCTGATGATGACTATTCGCCTGAAAGTGGCCTTATCTGCTTGAGAACGTAGACCTTCCCCAGCGCACGAGTACAAACAGTATGCCCAGCACCAATGATGCACCAACCCACATCACCAGTTCTTCCGTTGTCGGGGTGGTTTCCTGTACGGGCATGACGATGATCTTGCGCAAGACTACGACCATCGCCACTTCGACAAAGGTTTCAACCTCGAGTTTCCCGCACTGCAGATAACGAATCTCGGCCGAGATGAGCGCAGAGATTGACCAGAGCAACATTAGTGTACCCAAGGCATGAAGAAAGCCATGCACCAGGTTGTGGGCATATACCGCTTCTTTCACCTCGGAAAAGAACAGCCAGGTGAACATGAGCACGGCTATTGCAAGCGAAAGCCCGATGATGATGTGGGCAAAGCCGTTCAGCCATCGCATGGCGCGTATCATGTAATAACCTACTTTATTGAGTTCCTGGGGCAGACGGTCTGGCATGGCGGATTCGATCTCCTGAGTATTTCTTGCTTATGGATGAATTGCAAATGACTAATTATAGGCAGCTTAATTCTGGCATCACATCAAGAGTTCTTCCAGTGTTAGTTTTTCCAGTCTTTTCAGCAGCCATTGCTGTGCCTTGCCGCCGCCGCTGCGCCAAGCCATGAAGCTGTTGGCTTCTGGCCTGGTATCGGCGACCGCCTTGATGACCAGTTTGCCCTGAATGGCATATTCCTCGGCCATTTGCCTGGGCAGGTAACCCACGCCCAGCCCGGCCAGTTGTGCTGACAGTTTGCTGCGCATGTCGGGAACAGTCAGTACGTCCTGCCCACTAAGGATGCCACTGGTACGCGGCGGCAGGTTGCGCGAGCTGTCCGCCGCAGAAACGGAGCGATACTGTCGTATATCTTCGTTCTGCAGGGGATCTGGCAGTTTTGCCAAGGGGTGCTGTGGCGAGACAGCAAAGCGGAATTCCAGAGCGCCGAGAGACTTTGCGCTGTAGCCGCCGCCCGGCGGTCCTTCTCCCGGTGCGCCAATCGAGATGTCGGCGCGGCCGGTAATCAATGCATCCCAGCTGCCGCCGAACACCTCCCGCAGCAGGCGGATTCTGGTACCAAAGCCCTGCTGGTAAAAATCATGCAGCAAGGGGTAGAGCGTTTCTATGCGTAGCAGATCGCTGAGTGCAATATTGAGGTTGGTTTCAACTCCGGTTGCGACACGCTTGACCCGCAGTTCAAGTTCGCCGGCAGCGCGCAGCAGATGGCGTCCTTCGCGCAGCAGTTCCTCGCCGGCTTCGGTCAGGGTCGCACGATGTCCGCTGCGGTTGAACAGTGTCACGCCCAGGTCGGTTTCCAGGTTGCGCACGGTATAGGTGATTGCCGACGGTACGCGATAAAGGGATTCTGCCGCTGCCGCAAAGCTGCCCTTGCGCGCGATGGCATCTATGACTTCCAGCGCATCCAGTGAGATTTTTATATTCATATTTTTTGAACAATATCTGCAAAATTATTCGCTATCAAGTAATAAGTTAAGTAACTACTATGCTTAGACATTCAATTAAGTTGAATAAACAAAGGATATTGTCATGATCAAGCTTAGAAAGTCGGCAGAGCGCGGGCATGCCAATCATGGCTGGCTGGATAGCTACCACTCGTTCTCTTTCAACCGGTATTACGATCCGGCGCACATGCAGTATTCCGTGCTGCGTGTGATCAATGAGGATGTGATCGCACCTGACATGGGTTTTGGCATGCATCCGCATCGCGATATGGAGATTGTCACCTACATGCTCGCTGGCGAACTGCGGCATATGGATAGTCTGGGGAATGGTTCGGTTATCCGTGCCGGTGACGTACAAAGAATGTCGGCCGGTACCGGTATCATCCATAGCGAATTCAATGCTTCATCCAGTGAATCCGCGCACTTGCTGCAGATATGGATGTTGCCCGAACGCAATGATATAGAGCCGGGTTATGAGGAAAAACATTTTTCGGCGGAAGAGAAGTTGAACCAGTGGCGCCTGATCGCTTCACGCGATGCACGGCACGGCTCGTTGCTGGTCCATCAGGATGTCTCGCTGTTTGCCACCCTGCTGCAACAGGGCAAGATGCTTGATTACCCCTTGGGTGAATTGCGAAGCGCTTACCTGCAGGTTGCCCGCGGAAGCGTGAACCTGAATGGTGAGGTTTTGCTGGCGGGCGATGCGGCGAAAGTCGAGCAGATGCCTGCCCTGCAATTGCAGGCTATAGAGGATGCCGAATTGCTGCTGTTCGATTTGCCGGCAGCAGATCGGGTCCGGTAGCCCGGATTATTCGTTGAATTAAGGAACATCTGGCCATGATGTACAGTCATTAGCATGGACAACAACAAGAAAGGAAACAGACTCATGAATAAAATTTTTGCAACCAGCAGCGTGGCAGCAGCCATGCTGTTTTCAGTCTCCGTATACGCTGCGCAGGAAACATACGCCATCGACAGCGAACATAGTTTCGCCAACTGGAGTTTGCGCCATGTCGTGGCCAAGACCAGCGGTACCTTTAACGACGTGCAGGGCAAGGTCGTGATCGATCGCAGCAATCTCGCAAACTCAAGCGTAGAAGCCAGGATCAACATGCTCAGTGTCAGCAGCAACCATGCAAAACGCGATGCGCATATCGTCAAGGAAGACTACCTGAATGCATCCAAATTCGGCGAGATGACCTTTGTCAGTACCAAGGTGGTGGCCAGGAACGAAACCGGTGGCGAAATTACCGGCAAGCTGACGCTGCATGGCGTTACCAAGGAAATCACATTTCCGTTCAAGGTGCTGGGTTTCGGTGATGATCCCTGGGGCGGCCATCGCGTCGGTCTCGAAGGGCATACCACCATCAAGGCTTCCGATTTCGGCTACAAGTGGGGTCTGAAACCCGGCGGACCAGTTGGCGACGATATTGAAATTACGCTGCTGATCGAAGGCAAGCGCCAGTAATTGTTACTTCAAAATTCAAGGATTCAACCTATGGCACTGAATATATTTAGCCCGATCAAGATCGGTAGCATTGATTTGAAGAATCGCATAGTCATGGCGCCACTGACCAGAAATCGCGCAGGTGAAGGCAATGTGCCGCGCGAAATGAACGTCAAGTATTATGAGCAGCGTGCGACGGCAGGCCTGATTATTACCGAGGCAACGCCAATTTCCGGGATGGCGCATGGTTATCCTGCCACGCCTGGCATACACAGCGATGCACAAGTAGCCGGCTGGAAAAAAGTGGTGGATGCTGTGCATGCCAAGGGCGGCAAGATCGTCTTGCAGTTATGGCACGTAGGGCGCATTTCGCATCCATCACTGTTACCGGACAATGCCTTGCCGGTGGCGCCTTCTGCCATCAGGCCGGCGGGTCAGGCATTTACCTACAATGGCCTGGAAGACTTTGTAACACCTCGTGCGCTGGAAACGGAAGAGATCCCCGGCATCATCAACGAGTATGTCCAAGCCACCAAAAATGCCCTGAAAGCTGGTTTTGACGGTGTCGAAATCCATGCCGCCAACGGTTACCTGCTGGATCAGTTCCTGCGCGATGGCACCAATAAGCGTACGGATAACTATGGCGGCAGTAAGGAAAATCGCGCTCGCCTGTTACTGGAGGTCACAAGGAATGTGGTCGCTGTTGCAGGTGCCGATAAAGTCGGTGTGCGCATTTCACCGCTGAATCCATTCAACGATATCGCCGATTCAAATCCGCAGGAACTCTTCAATTATGTCGCCAGTGCACTCAATCCGTTCGGGCTGGCTTATCTGCATGTGGTTGAAGGCGGCATGGGCGGCGCAGATGTCCAGCCTTTCGATTTTGTCGAACTGCGCAAGCATTTCACAGGTGCTTACATGGCCAACCTCGGCTATACCAAGGCGAAAGCCGATGCTGCAATCGCAGCAGGCAAGGTTGATCTTGTTGCCTTTGGTGTGCCCTTTATTGCTAACCCTGATCTGGTGGAGCGTTTTGCCAAAGATGCGCCATTGAATGAAGCCGATCAGAGCAGCTTCTATGGCGGCAATGAAACAGGGTATATTGACTACCCGACTCTGCAAGGATGAATCATGGATAAACCCGCACTGACGCAAGTCCCTGTCGACGCCACCATTGCCGCCCGCTGGAGCGGCCGTGCTTATGATGCCAGCAAAGCTGTGACACAGGAGCAGATCATCGCCTTGCTGGAAGCGGCCCGTTGGGCGCCTTCCTGCTATGGCGATCAGCCCTGGCGTTTCATCGTCTGGGACAGGAATGCCGATGCCTCAGCCTGGCAGCAGGCTTTTGATTGCCTGGTCCCCGGCAACCAGGCTTGGGTCAAGGATGCCCCAGTACTGCTCCTTGCTGCGGCTGACAGCCTGTTCAATCACAATGGCGCCGAAAACCGCTGGGGTCAGTATGACACCGGTGCTGCAGCCGAGAACCTTTGCCTGCAGGCTGCCAGTATGGGCCTGATGGCACACCAGATGGGTGGTTTTGACCCGGCAAAGGCGCGTGCTGCATTCTCGGTACCTGAGCAATTCAGCCTGATGGCGATGATCTCGGTCGGCTATCCTGCAGATATCTCAACACTGAGTGGTGAAGCGCTTGAGCGTGAAACGGCAGCGCGTGTACGCCGGCCGTTGGGCGAACTGTTCTTCAGCAAGACCTGGGGTAAACCGGCAGCTTAAGCTGTGCTGAAAACCTTTGGTCTATTCCTCCTGACAGCCGTCGCCGAAATCGTCGGCTGTTATCTTCCTTACCTCGTCTTAAAGCAAGGCAAAACTGTCTGGCTGCTTATTCCTGCGGCAGTTGCTCTGGCCATATTTGCATGGCTGTTGACGCTGCATCCCACGGCTTCCGGCCGTGTCTATGCCGCTTATGGAGGCGTGTATGTCATGGTCGCTATTTTCTGGTTATGGGGCGTGGATGGCATACGCCCTACTACTTGGGATATTGTTGGGTCACTGGTTGCTGTGACAGGTATGGCGATTATTATGATGGGTGCCAGGAGCGGCTAGTAGGGCAGATATCAGATTGCTTGGCTTGCTATCAATCGAATTCCAAACGGTTTCAAAGTATCACTAGTTATCTTTATACTGCAGCTACTTATTAAATCGAAAAATTAGCATGGATATTTTCCTCATAATTCTTCTAATAGCTGCATCTCCAATAATTATTATTTATATTTTTTTCGAAGTGATGGCTGCGAGAGAGGGTAGCGAAATTCAAGATGGTCCACGCAAGTTTTCCAAAGCGCTTGCTTGGCTAATATTTGGGCTAATAAGCATTTTTCTTTTGTACATTGCTATCACTGATAGCCCCGCCTTCCATTTGCGGCAGGTTCTAAATTTTATCAGTGCTGGCTTCGAGTTCTTAAAATGAGCTTATTCTTGCCAACTAGCGCATGTTCGTTTTTGCCTGCGTAGGGCGTACTCACTTGTCGCACCAATCTTGCCAACTTGTGGGCTTTAGATTGGTGGTGACACTCTTAACGGGTGTAGTGCGCCGTATGCGCTAGATTCAAAAATTCCTGGCATCAATCACTGCTGACTATATTGATACTTTAACCATCTGGTGATTACGATGAAAGTTGAACTGGTGACCAACCTCAAACGTCAAGTGACTAAAAATCTTGCGGAATTGCACAAATCTAAAGAGGCTGTGTTGATTACTGAACATGGCGAACCTTCTGCATATCTTGTTGATATTCAGGACTATGAATTCATGCAGCGCCGGCTGACCTTGCTCGAAGCACTCTCCAAAGGCGAGAGAGCAATTCTCGATAATAAGACCGTTACACACGCTAATGCCAAGTTGCGAATGGCTAAATGGCTGAAGTAATCTGGACCGAGCCAGCGCTTGATCAGCTGGATGAAATCGCTAACTACATCGCATTAGATAAACCCGTCGCTGCAAGCCAGTTGATTGCGCGAATATTCAAGGCCATAGATTGTTTGGTACTGTTTCCGGATTCCGTTCGTGAGCCGCCTGAACTGCCAGACTCAATTTACCGTGAAGTGGTCTGTAATCCATGCAGAATCTTCTACCGACATGAGGCAGGTAAGGTGTTTATCTTGCACGTGATGCGAGCTGAGAGTCAGCTCAGGCAATATTTACTTGGTGAAGAGGGCAGCAGCTAGCAGTTAAGTGGACATTGCAAACGACAGCTATTCGTTCCATCTGTTAAAATGCCCGCTTTATAGCGATTTTTAGAGAGATTTCATCATGGCAGTTGTGCAACTTACCAAGGAAAACTTCAAGGACACTATCGTCAATAACGATTTCGTGATTGTCGATTTCTGGGCGCCATGGTGCGAACCCTGTGTTGCGTTCACGCCGGTGTTTGAGGCTGCGGCGGAAAAGAACCCGGACATCGTCTTCGGCATGGTCAACACCGAAACCGACCCTGAAATCAGCGAATACTTTGAGATCAAGCAGATTCCCGGCATTCTGTTCGTGCGTGAACAGGCCGCCATCCACGCGCAGGTCGGCGAGATTGGCGCTCCTGCACTGGACAAGATCATCGAATGGGCGCGCGAGAAGGATCTGACGACCGTGCGTGAGTACTACGCTGAACAGGCTGCCCAGGCCAAGAACTGAGGTTCGTTAAGCAAACAATAAAAAAGCCGCGTTTAGCGGCTTTTTTATTGGCGTTAGCCGGGCAGGTATTATTGCTTTAGCCAGTTTTCGATGATATCGCGGTTGGGGATGGAGCCGGAATGTACCACTTGCTCGTTCAGTACCACGGCTGGCGTACTCATGACACCATAGCCCATGATGGCCTCGATGCTGGTTTCCTTGCTGACTTCCACTTCAACGCCGAGTTCTTTCGAGATGCGTTCCAGCATCTCGGCGGTTTTCAGGCATTTGGCACAGCCGGTGCCCAGTACTTTGAATCGTTTCATGGTTTTCTCCTTACCACATCAGATCGACGAAATTGAATGCCCAGCCCAGCAGGGTGAATGAGACAAGCAGTAACAGGAAGATGATGGCAAGCAAGCGCCATTGCATCACCTGCTTGAGCAGGATGAACTCTGGAAAGCTTGCTGCCACCGTGCTCATGCAGAAGGCCAGTGTCGTGCCTATGGGCAGTCCTTTGATGATCAGGCTTTCCATAATGGGAATCACGCCTGTGGCATTGGAATAGAGCGGAATTCCAATCAGCACTGCTGCCGGTACTGACCACCATTGCTTATGTCCCAGGTTCGTTTCCATCCAGCCGTCCGGCACAAAACCATGCAGCGCAGCGCCCAGCCCGACACCGATGAAAACCCATTTCCAGACACGCTGCAGGATATCGAGTAGTTCGGATTTCGCAAACGCATGACGCTCGGCTAGCGGCATGCGTTGTAACGAGGCTTCCTGAAGCCGTATGTTCTGGCTGTTCTCATAGGCTTTGGCGGCGAACGGTTGCAGCATACGTTCGGCATGTATCAGGTCAAGAAAGAAGCCGGCAAGGATGCCAATGGTCATGCCGGCAATGACATAGACTAGGGTGAATTTCCAGCCCAGCAGGCTGAGCAGCAGGAGTATGGCGACTTCATTGATCAAGGGAGAGGTAATCAGGAAAGCCATGCTGATGCCGACCGGGATCCCTGCCGAGGTGAAGCCGAGAAATACCGGAATGCTGGAGCAGGAACAGAAAGGCGTGATGGCACCAAAAAATGAACCGAGGAAATAACCGATACCGCGATGCTTGCCGGCTAGATAGTTGCGTATCAGTTCGACATTGAGCGAGGCCCTGGCCAGCGCAATCACATAGATCATTACAACCAGCAGGGCAAATATCTTGACGGTGTCTTCGACGAAGAAATGCAGGGCAGCACCCAGCTTTGTCCCGGCAGACAGGTCTAGCAGATCATAGACCAGCCAGTCTGCAAGTGAAGGGAAAATCGAAAGCACTAAAACTCCTGTTCTGGCTGATACAAGTAAGGGTGTCGGAGTATTGGTGACGAGGCGTATGAGGTGGTAGCAGGCCTTTTATGAGGCCAGGCAAAGTGCCAGCAAGGGAGCCAGGTTCAGCAGCAGGATGCCGATCTTATACGCAGCCATGCTTGCATAGTGAATGATGTCGAAAGTCTGCATGGGTATGTTGAACCACCGCGTATGCAGCCGGTAGACCCAGTCATGGGCAAACAGAATGACGCCGAACCAGATGAGCAGAATGACGTAATTGATGATCAGGCTATAAAGCAGTAGGTCGTGAATCTGCTGGACGGTCATGATAAATCCTCCTTCTGCAGTAGCTTACAGCGAACCGGTGGTGATCAGGCGGTAAAGAAAGAAAGCGCCGATTGCCATCATGGCATACATCGGGATATCTCCCCGTCTGGTGGTTTGGCCATCAGGAGCGGAATTGAGCCAGCGCCAGAAGAAGAACATGATGAATGCCAGCAAAGCTGCGCCCGCCATGCTTTCACCAGTGCCGAACAGGTTTTGGAGCAGTTGCTTCAAGAGGCCGCCTTCACGGAAAATCTCGTGGGCAATGCCGACAATGCCGAGCAGCAATAAACTGACGCTCGCCACTGCAAGTATGGTCTGGATCAAAGAATCAGGTTTCTTGTTCTCGTAGTTGTCCTGTGACATGGCGTTCTCCCTTGAGCCCTGGATTCTGCCAGTTTACCCCGGATTGGCCGGCAAGTATTCTGCTGGATCTACGGATTTGCCCTGGCGGCGAATTTCGAAATGCAGTTTGGTTCTGTCGGTATCGGTGCTGCCCATTTCGGCGATTTTCTGGCCACGTGCCACCTGGTCGCCTTCTTTTACAAGAATCTTGCTGTTATGCGCATAGACCGAGAGGAAGTCGGCATTGTGTTTTACGATGACAAGTTTGCCATAACCGCGTAAATCCGAGCCGCTGTAAATGACTTTGCCCGGTGCCGCTGCAGTGATCGCTTGCCCGGTGCTGCCGCCGATGTCGATGCCTTTGGCGCTGGCACTGTTATTGAATCCGGCCAGCATATTGCCATTGGTTGGCCATGACCAGGCGATACCGGCACTTGTCGCCGTTGCGGCTGGTTTGATGATTTCTGTTTTTGTTGTCTCTGTCGTGGCTGGTTTTGTTGTTTCGCTGGCTGTAGTGGCGCTGGCCGCTTCAGGGCTTGGTGTCGCTTTTGCCTGAACGATAGGCGTGTTCAGTGCCTGTTCGCTGTAGGGTTCGCGCAAGGCTATTGGTCCGCTGATCAGCCGCGGTGCGGCTGTTGTGGTTGGGCTGACCGCAGCGCTGCTGGCAGTTCCGCTACTGGATTCACTACTGGGCTCGCTACCGGCAATAGTGTTGCTATCGACCTTGCCAGTGCCCATATCCAGTGGGGTAATCACCACGTCCTGGCTTTCATTTGTTGGCGCCGTGGCAGGCGTCGCAGATGTTGTTGTTTTTGGTTTCAGCTTGAGCTTCTGGCCGACATAGATGGTGTAAGGTGAGCGAATATTGTTGGCTGCGGCGATTTCCTTGTAATCATAGCCATGGTCGAGGCCAATGCTGTATAGCGTATCGCCACGCTTAACGGTGTAGGTATCTGGGCGCCAGTCTTTCGCAGTGGGTTTGCTGGCTGGCATGCGGTCGATGACAGGGGCCTTCTGGCTGCTGGCACAGCCGATGAGAAGAGCACAAAAAAGTGAAAGACCGAAAAAACGTATCAAACCTGAAAATTCCCCTGCATAAAGATTAAAGAAATCCGGGTCAACTGGTGCCGCCAAGTAATGGAACGAATTTCACAGCTTCCAGTTTAGTCTGGAGATATTCGGTTTCAGTTCGCTCAATTAAATACAATGTTTGTTCTTCAGTGCCAACGGGAATCACCATGCGCCCGCCGACAGCGAGTTGTTCCAGCAGGTCATGCGGAATATGTCCGGATGCCGCGGTGACGATGATGCCATCGAAAGGTGCCAGTTCCGGCAGGCCCATGGTGCCGTCCGCGTGCTTCAGCTTGATGTTGCGCATACGCAGCTCACGCAGATTGCCACGGGCTTTCATCAGCAATGGACTGATACGTTCCACCGAATAGACTTCCATTGCGATTTTGGACAAGACAGCCGTCTGGTAACCGCAGCCGGTGCCGATTTCCAGTACTTTCGCCGGTTTTCCGTTGCCGCGCAGAATTTCAGTCATGCGGGCGACGATGTAGGGTTGCGAGATGGTCTGGCCGAAGCCGATCGGTAAGGACACATCTTCATAGGCACGTGAGGATAGCGCTTCATCAACAAAAATGTGGCGAGGGATGCTGCCCATGGCTGACAGGGTCACCTCGTCACGGATGCCTTGCTCGCGCAAACGCGCCAGCATTCTTGCGCGCGTCCGTTGCGAAGTCATGCCTATGCCGCTCATCGCGGAGCTCATTCCCCTGTCCTCACTGAATTCATGTTTCGATTCTTAATTGATTGATCTGATTTAATTAAAAGCTTGTATTAAAAGTTCAGCCAGCTGGATAGCTGGTCCAGCTGCTTGTGTTGCGTCAGGTCGACCTGTAGAGGTGTTATCGACACCTGCTCGGCCGCCACTGCATAAAAATCCGTGCCGGGGCCGGCATCCTGTGCGCTGCCTGCAGCGCCTACCCAATACACGGTTTCTCCCCTGGGGGTATTGGTCTTGATGACGGGTTCGGCCTTGTGGCGTTTGCCCAGCCGGGTGACTGCCATGCCATGCAGTTCTTCGTATGGAATATCCGGTACATTGATGTTGAGCAGTACTGGGGGCGGCAGGCCGGTCTTTTTGTAGCGTTTGACCAGGTCGACCATGACGCGGGCCGCTGTCTCAAAATACTGTGCATTGTGGCGCGACATGGATACGGCGAAGGAGGGGATATCCAGCAGGTAACCTTCCATGGCGGCGGCAACGGTGCCGGAATAAATCGTATCGTCACCCATATTGGCGCCATCATTGATGCCGGAGATGACCATATCCGGCAGTTCGCTCAGGAGGCCGGTCACCGCAAGATGGACGCAATCGGTTGGTGTGCCATTGACATAATAGGTGCCGTTGCTGGTTTGGCGGACCGTGAGCGGCCGATCCAGAGTGAGGGAGTTGCTGGCGCCGCTGCGGTTGCGTTCTGGCGCTACCACCATGATGTCGGCGACTTCGGAAAGATGCTCCGCCAGGATATTGAGACCAGGCGCGAAATAGCCGTCATCGTTGGAAAGTAATATACGCATGCGCCGATTATAACCGAGTCATGTACAAGTTTTAATGCGGCAAATGAATCATGACCGGTGACTTCGGGTCAGTCTTGCATAAAAAATCGCGCAGATGAAAAAAATCAAGGTGAGCATGACTTCAACCAAGGCCAGTTGCGCTGACAGCCCTGCATCCGACCAGGCCCTGACGGCGCCTTCCGTGAAGTAAATCAATATGAACATGGACGCCCATTGGTAGGTGTAACGCTTGCCCCTGAGTATGCCAAAAAGCGGCAGCAGCAAGGGCACTGTTTTGAGGATCAGCAGGGAGCCACCAGGCCTCAGCGGCGCCAGCCAGCCCTCCCATGCGAGGCAGAGCAGGATCAGGGCGATCAAACTTGAAGCAGCGCAGGCTCTGAGTAAACGTATCATGTGCGGGAGACCTTTGCCATTTCAACCAGCGCGGCCCGGGCGTCCACGGCGTCATGTATGGGTTGTTCGAAGTTGAAGCGCAGTATCTGCTGGTCGGCTCGCAGGTCAAAGCCGTCAGTGTCGATGCCGACCATCCTGGCGTTGTCTGGACATATTCCGTGAAAATGCCGGCAGTAGTTTTTCAGGTTTTCCTGATGGTCGGTATTCATATGTTCGATGATGTCGGCCTCCTGCGCGATGAGCGGCGTGCGTGGGGATCTGAATGCTGAGCCATCCATCCAGCCCATATTGCCAAAGCCTGCAATGTAACGTGCATGCTGAATCTGCAAACGGTAAAAATAAAAGTCATGCATGGCAAAGTATTGTTCGGCTGCAGGGAAATAACGCAGATAGCGTGTTTTCAACAGTTCATCGTTCTTGTCCGTCTGTTCTGCTTCGCCTAGTAACGTCAGGCGGGCATTGGCCTGCAGGTCTTCGGCTCCGACGAATACCAGCAACGATACCTTGCAGTCGGCGATGATGTTCTTGGTATGCTCGGCAATTGTGCTGATCAGCAGCAAAGGCTGACCATCATGGTCAAGCATAAAAGGCGCTACAGAGCCAAAGGGGTAGCCCGCAAATTTCACTGAGTTTGTCGAAAGGATGCCGCTACGGGTACTGCGCAGGAACAGTCTTGCTTCATTGGCTAATGACATAAAACCTGGCTCAGGCGCTGAGTTTTAATGCGGTCTGGGCGAGACGTTTACCCAGGGCGATGCAGAGTTTACGCTCATCTTCCGTGATTGGCCTGTCATCTGCCGCGCCGCCGATGTGACTGGCGCCATAAGGCGTGCCGCCGGAATTGCTGGTGCTCAGCACTGGCTCGGAGTAGGGCAGGCCGACCATGATCATGCCGTGGTGCATGAGTGGCAGCATCATGGTGATGAGTGTAGTTTCGTTGCCGCCATGCATGGAGCCGGTGGAGGTGAATACAGCCGCTGGCTTACCGATCAGGGAGCCTTTCAGCCACTGGCCGACAGTGCCGTCAAGGAAGTATTTCATGGGCGCCGCCATGTTGCCGAAACGGGTCGGGCTGCCCAGTGCCAGGCCTATGCATTCTTCCAGGTCCTTCAGCTCGGCATAGGGTGCGCCGCTCTTGGGGATATCCGGTTCGGTCGCTTCACAGTTTGTGGAGACTTTGGGCACGGTACGGATTCGGGCCTTGACGCCATCGACGGCATCGACACCACGCGCGATGAGTTTAGCCATCTCGTGCACGGCCCCGCCCTGGGAATAATAGAGAACCAGGATCTCGTTCATTTTTTTCTTTTATCCTTGATGCGTTGTTTCTGGGTGTCCACTTCAAACAGGCCTATGGTTTTGATGAGATCACTGAATTTTGCATAGCCATAGTTGCGTGAGTCGAATGCGGAGAAGTTCTTGACGATGTGCTTCTTCACTTCGCCCATGTGGGCAAAGCCGTCTTCATCGGAAAGTGCTTCAATCGCCGAGCGTATCAGTGAAACCAGCTTGGCATCCATTGCCAGTTCCTTGGAGCTTTTTCTGCTGTCGCTACTTGCTGTTGTTTCAGTGGCATCGCCGGGTACTGCCGATTTTGGTGCCTGTTTTGTCGCAGCTGTTCTGGATTTCGGCGTTTTTTCTTCAGTGCGGACTGCCGGGATATTTTCGATATCTAACAGCTTGTTCTGCGAGAGGATTTCAAAGTATTTGAATTCGTTACAGGCGGCCTGCAGCGATTCTGGTGTTTTTTTCTCGCCGAAGCCGTAGACCAGTTTGCCCGATTCACGGAAGCGTATGGCCAGCCGGGTAAAATCGCTGTCGCTGGATACGATACAAAAGCCATCCAACGGTGCCGTGTAGAGCAGGTCCATGGCATCGATAATCAGTGCGCTGTCGGTGGCGTTCTTGCCCTTGGTGTTGGCATATTGCTGGATGGGCTGGATGGCGTGCTTGGGCAGGATTTCCTTCCATTTGCTCATCTGGTTCTGCGTCCAGTCGCCATAGATGCGTCGGACACTGGCTTCGCCGAACTTGGATATTTCCTCGAACAGTTCATCGATGATATCGATCACCTTGAAGGTGTTGTCGGCGTCGATCAGCACTGCCAGTCTGGGATTGTCGGCACTCATGGCTGTGTCCGCCGGGGATCAGGAACGATAGAGATATGGCTCATGACAGAATCCCTGAAGTCATTTGAAGCTTGAAGTATACAGGCATCGAACTTACTTTTGGCGCCTGCTGGCGCTGGCGTTGATGCTGCAAATATGCTCTACAGTGAATAATCCAGAAGACAGGAATATCAGCTTGCAATTCCGGTTATGCCGGAATTTTCAGGCAAACCTGGCCTGCAAGGGCAGGCTTGCCTGATTTGTTATCTAGATTGATTTTGCCAGCTCGGCAGCTTTGCCTGTGTAGCTGGCGGGCGTCATTTCCAACAGCGCCTGCTTGGCCGCATCAGGAATCTTCAGTTCACGGATGAATGCGTGCAGCGATGCCTGGTTGATGCCGCCCTTGCCGCGTGTCAATTCCTTCAGCTGCTCGTAGGGGTTTTCAATGCCATAGCGACGCATCACAGTCTGGATCGGCTCTGCCAGCACTTCCCAGTTGTGGTCGAGGTCATGTGCGAGTTGCCTGGGGTTGGCTTCGAGCTTGCTCAGGCCTTTCAGGCAGGAGTCGTAGCCGAGCAGTGTGTAGCCGAAGGCAACGCCCATGTTGCGCAGCACGGTGGAGTCGGTGAGGTCGCGCTGCCAGCGGGAAATCGGCAGTTTTTCTGCCAGATGGCGCAGTAGCGTATTGGCCATGCCCAGATTGCCTTCCGAGTTCTCGAAATCGATCGGGTTGACCTTGTGCGGCATGGTGGATGAGCCGATTTCGCCTTCTTTCACTTTTTGTTTGAAATAACCCATGGAGATATAACCCCAGATATCGCGGTCGATGTCGATCAGGATGGTGTTGATGCGTGCCAGTGTGTCGTAGAGTTCGGCCATGTAGTCGTGTGGCTCGATCTGAATGGTGTAGGGATTGTAGACCAGCCCCAGGGATTCGACGAACTTCCTGGCGAAGGCCTCCCAGTCGAATTCTGGATAAGCGGATAAATGGGCGTTGAAGTTACCGACAGCGCCGTTGATCTTGCCCAGGATCTCGACCTTGGTTAATTGCTCGCGCTGACGGCGCAGGCGGTAAACGACATTGGCGAGTTCCTTGCCCAGCGTGGTCGGGCTGGCTGGCTGGCCATGCGTGTGTGACAGCATTGGCATGTCGGCCAGCGCCTTTGCCAGCTCGGTGAAACGGGCAATTAGCTTGTCCAGCATGGGCAGCAGGACCTTGTCGCGACCCTGTTTGAGCATGAGGCCGTGCGAAAGGTTGTTGATGTCTTCCGAAGTGCAGGCAAAGTGGATGAATTCGTTGACAGCGCGAATCTCCGGATTGCCGTCGAAACGTTCCTTTAGCCAGTATTCCAGGGCTTTGACGTCATGATTGGTGCGGGTTTCAATGGCTTTGACCTGGGCTGCCTCGGTTTCGCCGAAACTGTCGATGGCCTTCGCCAGTTCTTCTATGGTACTGGCGCTGAATGGTGCGATTTCCTTTAGTGCGGTTTCCTTGGCCAGCGCCTTCAGCCACTCCACTTCGACCAGAGCGCGATGGCGAATCAGGGCATATTCGCTGAAGTATGGACGCAGGTCATCCACTTTTGACTGGTAGCGGCCATCGAGTGGGGAAAGGGCGTTGAGGGGAGATAGCTCCATGTTGAAACCTTTTTGAATGCAATAAATCAGGAATCCGTAATTTTACCCCACATCCACATAGTCAAAAAACACTATCTTGCAAGTCTGCAGGATCACATATCATTTCTGCTGTAAAAAACCCTGTTTGAGCGCATAATCATTGTATCTGGATGTCAGGTTTGGCCGCATGTGGCGACTAAAAAGACACAATATGCTGGATGACAAGCGCTATGAAAAAGTTTCTGGTTTTGATCTCAATGCTATGTATTCCTGCCATTTCCTTGGCCGAGGTTGTCGATACACCCAGTGTCGAAGACAATCTGCGGGAAATGGACAAGGATCATAACGGTTTGGTGACGGTGTCCGAAGTGCGTGCCTTTCTGGAATCAAAGCATGGCCAGGGTTACGAGAAATCCACGCTGGATAAGATTCAGGCCTCGGAAAATGGCTCCAGCTGCGGGACGCCATTTGCCCAGTCCTTTTATTAAGCATCAGGCACGCTTCACTCCATGTGATAGTTGCCGGCCAGATCGCTGGCAGGGTTTCCCCGAACTCTCCGGAATGGACTGTTTTAGCCTATCCCCGGCCTTTTCTCAATCGATTGCCCGTTTCATGAGACCTGCTCAAGCGGTATAATTCAATTTTGGATTTTTGATTGAACGTCATGCTGACCGCTTACCGAGAACATGTTGCCGAACGCGCCGCGCAAGGCCTTCCACCATTACCATTGAGTGCAGAACAGACCGCCGAACTGGTGGAATTGCTGAAGAATCCTCCCGCAGGCGAAGCGGATTTTCTGCTTGAGCTGCTGGAACACCGTGTGCCTGCTGGCGTGGATCAGGCTGCTTATGTCAAAGCCGCTTTCCTGACTGATATTGCACATGCCAAGGTGGTTTGTGGACTTATTTCACGCGCCAAGGCGATTCAATTGCTCGGCACCATGCTTGGCGGCTACAACGTGCAATCGCTGGTCAGCCTGCTGGATGGCGAGGCGGCACCTGAAGCGGTCGCGGCGCTTTCCCATACCATCCTGATGTTCGACGCTTTCCATGATGTGGCCGAGAAACTGAAGGCGGGCAACCCGCATGCGCGAAAACTGATGGAATCCTGGGCCAATGCGGAGTGGTTTGCCAGCCGCAAAGTCATGCCTGAGGAAATCAGGGTTGTTGTTTTCAAGGTGCCGGGTGAAACCAATACCGATGACCTTTCGCCAGCACAGGAAGCCTGGTCACGTCCGGATATCCCGCTGCATGCCAATGCCATGCTGGTCAGCAAAATGCCTGATGGGCTGGTGACCATCGCCAGGCTGAAAGAGAAAGGTCTGCCCCTGGCTTATGTCGGCGATGTGGTCGGTACTGGTTCCTCACGCAAATCGGCTATTAATTCAGTGCAGTGGTGGATGGGTGAGGATATCCCGTTTATTCCCAACAAGCGTACTGGCGGCGTGGTACTCGGCGGCAAGATTGCGCCTATCTTTTTCAATACGGCAGAAGACTCCGGTGCCTTGCCTATTCAGTGCGATGTCAGCCAGATGGAAACCGGCGACGTCGTCACGATTCTTCCTTATCAGGGCAAGGTGTTGAACCAGAAGGGTGAGCAGATTTCCAGTTTTGAGCTGGCTCCCTTGACCATGCCGGACGAAGTTCGAGCAGGCGGCCGTATTCCATTGATTATTGGCCGCGGCCTGACAGCACGTGCGCGTGCCGAACTTGGCCTGCCGGCTTCTGAGGTTTTTCTGCGCCCAGTCCCCGTCGCAGACTCAGGCAAGGGCTATACCCTGGCGCAAAAAATGGTGGGTCGCGCCTGTGGCTTGCCTGAAGGCGTGGGTGTGCGTCCCGGAGCCTATTGCGAGCCTAAGATCACAACGGTCGGTTCTCAGGATACAACTGGCGCCATGACGCGGGATGAGCTGAAGGAACTGGCATGCCTTGGCTTTAGCGCGGACATGGTGATGCAGAGTTTCTGCCACACCGCAGCTTACCCCAAGCCGGTTGATATCAAGCTGCAGCACAGCCTGCCGGAGTTCATTTCCAGTCGCGGCGGCGTGACCTTGCGTCCAGGCGACGGCATCATCCATTCCTGGCTGAACCGCCTGTTGTTGCCCGATACAGTGGGTACCGGCGGCGATTCGCATACACGTTTCCCGATTGGCATTTCCTTCCCGGCCGGCTCCGGCCTGGTCGCGTTTGCGGCCGCCATGGGTGCGATGCCGCTGGATATGCCGGAATCCGTGCTGGTGCGCTTCAAGGGTGAAATGCAGCCTGGCATTACCTTGCGCGACCTGGTCAATGCGATTCCTTATGCTGCGATCCGGAAAGGTGAGCTGACTGTCGGTAAGCAGGGCAAGAAGAATGTCTTCAATGGCCGTATCCTGGAGATTGAAGGTCTGCCGGACCTGAAAGTGGAGCAGGCTTTCGAGTTCGCTGACGCTTCTGCCGAGCGTTCTGCCAATGGCTGTACAGTGCGTTTGAACAAGGAGCCGATTATCGAGTTTCTTAACTCCAATATCGTGCTGATGCAGAACATGATCGACAACGGATATCAGGATGCCCGTACCCTGCAGCGCCGCATCGAGGCCATGCAGGCCTGGCTTGCGGCGCCGGAGTTGCTGCAGCCGGATGCCGATGCCGAGTACGCCTATGTGCTGGAAATCGACCTCAACGAGATCAAGGAACCGCTGGTGGCTTGCCCGAATGACCCGGATGATATCAGGCCATTGTCTGCGGTCGTCGGCGACAAGATCGACGAGGTGTTCATCGGTAGTTGCATGACCAATATCGGCCACTATCGTGCCGCTGCCAAAGTGCTCGAGGGTTCAGGCAATATTCCAGCCCGCTTGTGGATTGCACCGCCGACCCGGATGGACGAGGCAGAATTGCGCGACGAAGGCGTCTATGCCGTGTTTGGCGTTGCCGGCGCGCGTACCGAAGTGCCCGGATGTTCCCTGTGTATGGGTAATCAGGCGCGTGTGGCGGACAAGGCGACCGTGTTCTCAACCAGTACCCGCAACTTCGATAATCGCATGGGTAAGGATGCCCGTGTCTATCTGGGGTCTGCTGAACTGGCAGCAGTCTGTGCCAAGCTGGGCAGGATACCGAGCCCGGAGGAGTACCTGGCAACGGTGGGCGACAAACTGACGAAGAATTCGGCGGAAATCTACCGGTACCTCAATTTCGATCAAATGGCAGAGTACCAACCGAAAAAGATTATTCCGATTGCAGAGGTGGCATCCTGAAAGGGCTGTGTGTAGAGGTCCGAATGGACTATTAGTTGCCTGTATGGCTGGATTATATGGGCTGTGCGTATTACAATCTCAGCCGATAATCCAAGATAATTTATGCAAATGCAGTAATCAGATGCGCGCAAAAATCAAAAATTGCGCGTCATACAGGCTGGCCTACCGTTGATTGATTATGAGTCTAAATAATAACTCCAAGCGCACCGTCTTTTATATCTCAGATAGCACGGGTATTACCGTTGAGGCGCTGGGACTGTGCCTGCTTTCGCACTTTGAGGGGCTGACGCTGAAGCAGGTGCGCATGCCCTTTATCGATTCCATAGAAAAAGCCAAGGAAGCGGTTGAAATCATCAATGCCACGCAGGAACGCGATGGCATACGGGCAATTTTATGTATGACAGTGGTCAATCCCAATATTCGCGCCTTGTTTCATCTTACCGGAGGACATTGCCTGGATATGTTTGGCACTTTCGTCAACCCGCTTTCCTGCGAGTTGGGTATGCCCGCCAATGAGACGATAGGCATGTCCAGACGCGTGGCCGGTGCCGAATACCGCAGCCGCATCAATGCCATCAACTTTACGTTAGGCCATGACGACGGTATTACGGAAGCCGGTCTGAAGGATGCGGATGTGATTCTTGTAGGGGTTTCGCGCTGCGGCAAGACGCCGACCAGTCTGTACCTGGCGATGCAGTTCGGCATGCGTGTGGCCAACTACCCGATTATTCCGGAAGACCTGGAACGCAATACCTTGCCCGGCACGCTGGTTGATTACAAAGACAAGATTTTCGGATTGACCATAGATCCGCAACGTTTGAGCAAGGTGCGTGGCGAACGGCGTCCCAACAGTCGTTATGCCGAGTTGGAGAACTGCAGGAATGAAGTGAAACAAGCGGAAGAATTGATGCGACGTGAAGGTATCGTCACCCTGGATTCAACTTCACGTTCAGTGGAGGAAATCTCTTCACTGATCATGCAACAGCTCAGTTTTAAGGCGGCCAAGAACATGTTGCTGAATTAGGGTGTATCCGGTTGTAACGGTTGTTTTGAATTTTCAAGAATCACAGTTTGGTATAGAAATAATTATTTTATGAGGAACTTGGTATGCAAGCCTATGTAGTCCCATTAGAACAGCTGGGTATGCAGGATGTTGATCGTGTCGGCGGAAAGAACGCTTCGCTCGGCGAGATGATCAGCAATCTTGCTGCGAGTGATGTCCGCGTTCCCGGAGGCTTTGCAACCACAGCTCAGGCTTAT
>PHCD01000095.1 GCA_002842135.1 Betaproteobacteria bacterium HGW-Betaproteobacteria-8
GAATGGTGGTTTGTAGTTCGGCTTCATCGTTTGGATTTATATTGATCCAATTTTGAGTAAATATCAATTCATTTTTAAATGAGGCGCAGCCGACCCAGCACCCGGCAACACATTAAGCATTACTTTCAGCCCTGGAAAAGAAGATTAAGATAGAGGCGTTTGCAGCCAAGCTGCAACTTACGGTGTCAAAACTTGCAGCTAATGCTGTCTAACTTGCAACTTATGGTGTCAAAAATATCTGTGCATGACAGCATAAACTGCAATTTCTAACGACATTAAATCAATGGATCGCAATTTCACTAAACATCATAATCCACAACTAATTATCCTCATAAGCTGCAAGTACTCCTATGGGATTTACGCATAAGTTGCAAGTAGCCATATGCGTTATCGGGAATTTTTCCTGTTGCGCATCTGTTTTATGGGGTATAAATTCACATAAAATTAGTTGTACCCGCAAAAAAATAATCAAGAAAAACCAAGAATAATAAAGGGACCCAGTGGAACAACCGCTGAGCAGGGATGCCTTTGTATGGGGAATAGCGAGCTTATGTAATCTGCATTGCATTCCATTTGACGCCGAATTATTGATTCGGCGTTTTCCGCCTGCGTACGATCTTGGCGTTCTTCTATCCGCTATCAAATCCTTCGGTTTTAAAGTATCTCTCCAGGCTGGCCAGATACAGCCATTACACCCTGCAGTTTTTCCAATTCTTGTCCTGCTCAATCCGCCAATAGAATCAGAATCAAGCGCAGAGCCAAAAGCGGAAGCAAGAGAAGAAGTAAGAGCAGAAGATTCGGCAAGTTCAGGGTCCACAGAGTCGCCTCCCGAGGCTGTAGTCGGGGCGGAAGCTGAGGCTGCAGATACAAACGCCGCGGAACGAATTCCGGAATACGGTTTGGCGCTCGTCGTTAAGACGGACGGTGAACGCGTATTGCTGGTCACTCAGGATTCGCCAGCACCCAAGACCATCCCGCTATCGGAGTTCAACACGCAATTCTCAGGCCAGATCATCCTCGCGACACCTCAGCAGAAAGCGGTTGAGGAAGATATCAAGGCTCCCGCCAAATTCGGCTTCAAGTGGTTCATCCCGGAACTGCTCAAGCACAAGAAGATCTGGCGCGAGATACTACTTGCATCCTTCGCCATTCAGTTAGTGGCACTGGCAACACCATTAGGTACGCAGGTCATTATCGATAAGGTGGTGGTGCACCACACCGTCAGCACCCTGATCGTGATTGCCGTGGCGCTCGGTATCTTCCTCATCTTCAATGCTGCCATGGGCTGGGTGCGCCAATACTTGGTGCTGCACACCGGCAACAGAATCGATGCGGTGCTGGCCCATAAAGTATTCGGCCATCTCCTGCATCTGCCCATGCGTTATTTCGAACATCGGCCCACCGGCACCTTGGTGGCAAGGCTACAAGGGGTCGAAACCATCCGCGAGTTCCTGGCAGGCAGTCTGGTGACACTGCTCCTGGATTTTCCGTTTTTGTTTGTATTTCTCGCCATCATGTTCTGGTATAGCTGGCAGCTCACCCTCATTGCACTTGCCACCCTCACGCTCATCACCATCCTCAGTATCGCCATCACCCCGTTACTGCGGCAACGCCTCAATCAACAGTTCCTGCTCGGTGCGCGCAATCAGGCTTTCCTGACTGAATATGTCTCCGGCATGGAGACCGTCAAATCCCTGCAACTGGAACCGCAACTGCAGAAACAATACGGCGGATACCTCTCTACTTATCTCGCCGCAGGCTTCCAGAGCCGTCAGCTCTCCAACACCTATAACACCTTCGCCAATGCGCTTGATCAACTACAGACCTTGAGCATCCTCTGTGCCGGCGCCTGGATCGTCATGCATAACCCGGAATTCACCATCGGCATGCTGGTCGCCTTTCAGATGTTCTCCGGCCGGCTCTCAGGTCCTGTACTCCGACTGGTCGGCATGTATCAGGAATTCCAGCAGGCGGATATCGCCGTGAAGCGATTGGGTGACCTGATGGATGCCCCGACAGAACCCTATTCCCTCATCCCCAGCAGAACCAACACCAAAGCCGGGAATATCGAACTTGAAGGCATCAGCTTCCGCTATTCGGATAACCACCCCTGGCTCTACCGTAACCTGAACATCACTATCAAACCGAACAAATGCACCGTACTCATGGGCCCATCCGGGTGTGGTAAAAGTACCCTGGCCAAACTCCTGCTCGGCTTCTACCAACCGCAGGAAGGCAATATCAAGATCGACGGCAAGGATATCCGCCACCTTTCCGCCAATGAACTGCGCAATTACTTCGGCATCGTGCCGCAAGAGACCATGCTGTTCTCCGGCACCCTTTATGACAACCTCATACTCGCCAATCCGCATGCCAGCTTCGAGCAGATTGTCCAGGCCTGCCAACTAGCAGGCATCCACGAAACTATCGAGAAACTGCCACAAGCCTACCAGACCGAGATCGGCGAGCACGGCACCGGCTTAAGCGGTGGACAGAAACAACGTCTCGCGATTGCCAGAGCGCTGCTCAGGCAACCGAGCATTCTCATCTTCGATGAAGCGGTTTCCAACCTCGATCAACACACGGCAGAACACTTCGCACAGACGGTCAACCGCCTCAAGGGGAAGGTCACTATTCTCTTTATCACCCATCAGTTACCCAAGGGACTGCATGTAGATGAGGCGGTGTTGTTAGGAAGCGGGCAAGAAGCGGGGTTGATTAATATGGAAAAACAGCATGTGGAATAGTGAAAGGAGAGGTGCAATGAGCAACTATCTTTGGTGGAGAGTCTTTATGACTCTGACCCCATTTGTCGAGATGCAAGGCAGCGGGGTGGTACTCAATCTCATGGAAGCTGCCAACGATGGGGAATGGAGGATGGTGGCGTGACGAACTTATGGAAACAGGATGGAAAACGTGATCCATCTCTGATTGTTCTAAAGTCTTGGAGATAACTATGCATGAAGATGGCACAAGCACTCAATTGGTTAAAAGTAATAAATGTTCGCAATGTGGCGGAGTTGTTGAAGTGAGCCAAGGTGCTGACAAGACCGATATTCTTGGAATAATTGTTGTAACAATATTTCTTTTGGCTTTCGTTACTACAGGCGTCTTTGGTAGATACACAATATCTATTTTTATAATAATTGCTGTCCTAGGTGTCTATACTTTGCGAAAAGTACTCATGCAAAAAAAATTTGATGTTAATCAGTGTAAGAAATGCCAATCTGAAACCGAGTAAGTTTAAAAGCGAAAAATAAGAAAGGGGTTAAAAATGTCAGATCAAGGGAATACTAATACTCTTAATAACTTGAATGATGCATTTACTGCCGCTGATCTGGCTGCTGGTGCATTGGAGGATAAAGCAAAAGGCTTGCCTCTGGGGACAACCTCGGTGGGAAAGTATGGTGTCCTAGCTGCGGGCTTCGGTATTGCAGAACAGTTGGAAATATGGGAGGCATCTGATAAGAAATTTGAAGATTTTGAAAGATTTGCAATTGGTATAAGTACGAATTTTCCAACGCCACTTTCATTAGGACTAATGCCGAAAAAATGGTTTGATGATAATTTTGATAAAGGGCAGAATGAAGCAGATACACTTAGTACTTTATTGGGTTGGTCTAAAAAATTAAGTAATTTCTTTGATGGGGTTGGTAGCGCCGTCAACACCTTCTGGAATTCCGCCCAAAACTTCATCGTTCGCCGCGATCCTCTGACCTTCGACCTGGATGGCGATGGTTTGGAAACCCTCGGTATCAACAGCAACAACCCCATCCTCTTCGACCACGACGGTGACGGCATCAAGAATGCTACTGGCTGGGTCAACAGTGATGATGCCTTCCTCGTCCTTGACCGTAACGGCAATGGCACCATCGACAACGGCCAAGAGCTCTTC
This sequence comes from Betaproteobacteria bacterium HGW-Betaproteobacteria-8, assembly GCA_002842135.1. Next base: position 3,896 of record PHCD01000095.1, read on the forward strand.
GGCGACTCCACCATCAAGAGCAACGGCCAGACTGCTACCGATGGCTTTGACGCATTGGCCGATCTGGACACAAACAGCGATGGTGTGATCGATGCCAATGATGCTCAATTCAGCAACCTTAGGCTCTGGCGCGACCTCAACCAGGACGGCATTAGTCAATCGGGAGAGCTGTTTACATTGAATGACCTCGGTATTACGGGAATCAATGTTGCAAAAACAGCAAATAGCCAGACCTTGGCAAACGGCAACCAGGTAGCCGACAAGGGCACGTTTATTCTCAGTGATGGCACTGAAGGTGAAATGGGTTCGGTAACGGGCGATATGGCAGACATCAACCTTGCCGATAACGCATTCCACCGGGAATTCCCAGATCAACTCGACACTTCCAATGTTGCACATCTCCCCGACATGCAAGGCAGCGGGGTTGTAAGAGATCTAAGGGAAGCTACGACTCAATCTTCTACATTACAAAATCTGCTGACTCAATTCTCAACGGCCACTACCCGAGATGGGCAGATGGCGATTCTTGATCAGTTAATGGATGCGTGAGCGGACACCAGCGGCATGGCAGAAAGCCTGGATGAGCGCGCAGCAAGCTTGCCTGGATACTGGATTGGGAATGAAAACGCCGGTTATTACGCACCTTATAAAATCAAATATGAAAGATTTGGGGCTGTCGTAGCAAGTTATGTCTCTGATATAGAGGTTGGTTTAGAAGGCGGCAGTGGTGGTGGCAGTGCCAGCGGAACAATCGAGCAGGAATATACTCCTGAATTTCAAGCCCTGATTGATGAATGGACGCAGAAGATCCACATTCTTGAAGCTTTCAATGGCAGGTATTTCTTTGGATTGCCTCAGTCCAGCCAGACAACAGGAGCCGTGACAGGCCTGGTTGTTAAACCGAGTTCAGGCAGTACAAGTGGTACGGGTAGTTCGGCGCTTTATACGTCCGTTCCAATTGAAATTTCATTTGAGCAAAACCAACTGGACTTGCTTGAACAAAGTTATCAGGCGTTAAAGTCTTCAATTTATCAATCATTGGTGGTTCAAACCAGGTTCAAACCACTACTGGATAGTATCGATCTTGTAATCGATGGTAGTGGTGTTTCGCTGGATTTTACTCAGCTCGAGGCGGAATTCGAGAGCAGGATTGCTGCTGACCAAGTAAATGGGTTGATCAATTTAAGTGAATTCAATGTGGTCACAAAATCCATGCTCGCCGGCACAGGCTGGAGTGGTTTTGGATTGATGGCTGATACTTTAGAGTTGTTGACGATGACACCGGAAATCGTGCAGTCACTAAAAGATATAGGAGTTTTTGTTAAGGGATCTGCTGGATTCTCATCCAATGCCGAGGACAATGTTTTGGTTGGCAATGAAATGGATGACACCATTTCAGGTTATGCTGGAAATGATGTTTTGTTCGGCTTGGCAGGTAACGACACCTTAAGTGGCGGCAATGACTCCGACACGCTTTACGGCGGAGCTGGCAACGACACCCTGAGCGGAGGTAAAGGCTCGGACTTCCTGTATGGCGGAGCGGGAGACGACACCTTGCACGCATACGCTAGCAGCTATACGAACTATGACACGGATGCGAACTACCTTGAAGGCGGGACG
>PHCD01000096.1 GCA_002842135.1 Betaproteobacteria bacterium HGW-Betaproteobacteria-8
GTTTCTGCAGGCAGCATCATTGTTCGTCAACGTGGTACTCGTATGCATGCTGGTGAAAACGTCGGCATGGGTAAGGATCACACCTTGTTCGCCAAGGTTGATGGCAAGGTAACATTCTGCGTTAAGGGTGCTTTGCGTCGCAAGCTGGTCAATATCGTACCGGTTTAAGCACGTAGAAGCTGCGCAAAAGCCCTATCGGTCAGATAGGGCTTTTTTGTTTATGCTGTTCAGGAAGGTATGGATTTTTCAGTTTGAGAGGTCTGTGCATGAAAACAGTACAATGCAGTACAACTAGGATTGAGCGCTACGCCGGCCCGTGCCGGCAATTGCAGCCATTTTTAATATGAAATTCATCGACGAAGCAACAATCAAGGTCTACGCCGGCGACGGCGGCAACGGTGCCGCGACGTTTCGTCGTGAAAAATATGAGCCTATGGGCGGCCCTAGCGGCGGAGATGGTGGTCGTGGTGGTTCTATATTCGTAGTCGCCGACCTGAACATTAACACGCTGGTGGACTACCGATACACACGTACATTCCGTGCGCAGCGTGGCGAAAACGGACGGAGCTCGGACTGCTACGGCGCCAAGGGCGAAGACATGATTCTGCGCGTGCCGGTGGGCACTGTCATTAGTGACAAGTCTACTGGGCAGATGCTGGTCGATCTGGCTGAGAACGGCCAGAAAGTATTGCTGGCAAAAGGTGGTAACGGCGGCCTGGGCAATATCCACTTCAAGACCAGTACCAACCGTGCGCCCCGGCAATGTACGCCAGGTGAACCCGGCGAGGAGTTCGAGCTTTATATGGAGCTCAAGGTGCTGGCCGACGTCGGCTTGCTGGGCATGCCCAATGCCGGAAAGTCCACCTTTATTCGTTCAGTCTCGGCCGCCAAACCGAAGGTGGCGGACTACCCCTTTACTACGCTGCATCCGAATCTGGGAGTGGTTCGCGTCGACACCAATCGCAGCTTTGTCATTGCCGACATTCCGGGCCTGATCGAAGGTGCCGCAGAAGGCGCCGGGCTTGGGCATCAGTTCCTGCGTCATTTGGCCCGAACACGTCTTTTGCTGCATATCGTGGATATTGCTCCTTATGACGAATCGGTTGACCCGGTGCAGGAAGCGAAAGCGATCGTCGAGGAATTAAGAAAGTATGACGAAGAACTTTATAATAAACCGCGTTGGCTGATCCTGAATAAAGTCGACATGCTGGAAGACCCGGACGCTACGGTCAAGAAGTTCGTGAAGGAGTATGGCTGGGAAGGCCCATGCTTCGCCATCTCTGCCATCAGTGGCGCTGGCACCAAGGAACTGATTTACGCCATCATGGAGCATCTGGACAATACAAAACGAATAGAAGAAGAATCCGTACAAAATGAACTCCCTTCTGACTGATGCCCAGACGCTAGTCGTCAAGGTTGGCTCCAGCCTGGTGACCAATGATGGTCAGGGCTTGGATCAGGCGGCTATTTCGGCCTGGGTTGGGCAGATTAGCCAGCTGGTCAAACAGAAGCGTGAGGTTGTGCTGGTTTCCAGCGGTGCGGTGGCAGAAGGTATGCAAAGGCTGGGCTGGAAGAAGCGTCCAACCAACATCAATGAATTGCAGGCGGCGGCAGCCGTTGGCCAGATGGGCCTGGTGCAGATGTATGAGTCGTGTTTTTCGAAGCATGGCCTGCACACAGCACAGGTGCTGCTGACGCATGAGGACCTGGCCGACCGCAAACGCTACCTCAATGCGCGCAGTACCCTGCGCACCCTGCTGGATCTCAACGTCATTCCCATCATCAACGAGAACGATACTGTCGTCACCGACGAGATCCGGTTTGGCGATAACGATACCCTGGCTTCGCTGGTGGCCAATCTGATTGAAGCCGATGTGCTGGTCATCCTGACAGACCAGTCCGGTTTGTATTCGGCTGATCCACGCAAGCATGCCGATGCGGTGTTCATCGAACGCGAGACTGCGGGTAATCCGGCACTGGAAAAGATGGCGGGTGGTGCCGGTAGCGCCATCGGCAGCGGCGGTATGCTGACCAAGGTGCTGGCGGCCAAACGTGCGGCACGTAGCGGAGCCGGTACGATCATTGCGTCGGGTCGCGAGTCGGACGTGCTGCTCAGGCTGGCAGCAGGTGAACGCATAGGTACGCATCTGCATGCCGAACAGATCAAGACCCTGGCCAGAAAACAGTGGCTGGCCGACCATTTGCGCGTGAATGGAAAAGTGATTCTGGACGCGGGCGCGGCTAAAGCCTTGCTGCATGATGGCAAGAGCCTGTTGCCGATAGGTGTGACCGGGGTCGAAGGCAGTTTCGATCGCGGAGATGTCGTGGCCTGTGTCGATGCGGAGGGTAAAGAGATTGCCCGCGGACTGGTCAACTATAATGCTGCTGAAGCTGCACGCATTTTGCGTAAGCCAAGTAACGAGATAGAAAAGATTCTTGGGTATATCGATGAGCCTGAGTTGATACATCGTGACAACCTTGTGCTGCTGTAAACAGCACAAGGTTGCAGTGAAGGCTGACCTGCGCAGTAGGTCATGCCGGAACTACAACCTCCTGCTCTAGCAGCCGCATATGCGGGATACGCAATCTTGTAGTCTTGTCATAAAGGACGAAACATGACCGACAAAAAACCATTAGTCGCCATCATCATGGGCTCGGACAGTGACTGGCCGGTGATGAAAGCCGCCGCCCGGATGCTGGCAGATCTCGGCGTTGCATATGAGGCCAGAGTGGTTTCGGCCCATCGCACACCGGACCTGATGTTTGAATTTGCCGAGAGCGCAGCAGCCAACGGCTACAGGGTGATCATTGCCGGTGCTGGCGGCGCAGCCCACCTGCCGGGCATGGTGGCTGCCAAGACGATATTGCCGGTACTCGGTGTGCCGGTGCCATCCAAACATCTGAATGGACAGGACTCCCTGTTCTCTATAGTGCAGATGCCCAAGGGCATCCCGGTGGCGACCTTCGCCATCGGCGAGGCTGGGGCTGCCAATGCCGGATTGTTTGCCGCAACCATCCTGGCCAATGATGACAAGGCCCTGGCTACGAAGCTGGCGGGATTCAGAGCGGCGCAGACGGACAAGGTCATGTCCATGACGCTTTCCGAGCAGCCTTGATAAACAAGTCTGATCTTTCAGTAACAAGTCCAGGTTTTAAGAATTTTTCGTGGAGTTATCTTGAGTAAAAACGCCATTTTGCCTCCCGCCATGCTCGGCATGCTGGGTGGCGGTCAGTTAGGCCGGTTCTTTGTCATTGCCGCTCATGAGATGGGCTACAGGGTTACCGTGTTGGACCCGGATAAAAACAGTCCCGCTGGCAGGATTGCCGATGTCCACCTGTGTGCCGCATACGATGACGCAGCAGCGTTGAAGCAACTGGCAGAGACTTGCGCTGCTGTAACGACCGAATTCGAGAATGTGCCCGCAACCACACTGGAGCAGTTGGCACAGCATTGCACGGTAAGGCCGAGTGCGTCAGCCGTTGCGATTGCCCAGCATCGTGTGACAGAAAAGACGTTTTTCCGTGATGCTGGTCTACCGGTCGGCGCATTTGTCGTGATCAATGCAGAAGATGATTTGCCGGCGGATGACAGTTCAATCTATCCGGCCGTGCTCAAGGTGGCGCGCTTCGGTTACGACGGCAAGGGTCAGGCGAGGGTGAAAAGTCGGCAGGAAGCGCAACAGGCGTTCGCCCAATTCAAGCAAGAGACCTGTGTGCTGGAACAAATGCTGGCACTGGATTATGAAGTTTCGGTGGTGTTGGCACGCGATGCGCAGGGTCAGGTTTCCGCTTTCCCATTGGCTGAGAACAGCCATCTGAACGGCATATTGGACGTGACCATTGCACCGGCAAGGGCGACGGAGGTCATCAAGGCCAAGGCGCAGGCGCTGGCCATTACGATTGCAGAAAAACTGGATTATGTCGGTGTGCTCGGCGTCGAGCTCTTTGTTTCCGGCGGAAAACTGTTGGTGAATGAAATAGCGCCACGTCCGCACAACTCAGGCCACTACACCATCGATGCCTGTGTCACCAACCAGTTCGAGCAGCAGGTGCGTGCGCTGACCGGCTTGCCGCTAGGCGATAGCCATCTGCATAGCCATGCCGTGATGGTGAATATCCTCGGTGATGTCTGGAAAGGTACCGAACCCGCTTGGGACAAATCCTTTGCCCATCCGAACCTCAAACTGCATCTTTACGGCAAGCATGAAGCGCGGCCTGGGCGCAAGATGGGGCATTTCACCGTGCTGGGCCGTGATACGGAAAGTACCCTGAATCAGGCGCGTATCGCACGTGCTGAATTGGGGATTGGATAGCTGTTCCTTGGAGATATTTCTGTCAGACAGTTATGAAGACTAAAGCCACTCAAAAGAGTGGCTTTTTTTTCGTGGAAAATTTTTCTGATGTCGGACATCAGGGAACTGTTTTGGATTGCAGTCATACAGGTAACAACAACGAATTTTTAGAGGTTTCAAGCTGGACAGATCATGGATATCGATCCGACACACGCTATTAACATGTTGCAGAAACTTGGTTGCACGTGCGATGCGCTGAACCATGTGGCCGGGGTGCCGGAGGATGTGGTGGAGGCGTTGCATAGCGCTTGGGAAAGCATACAGCATGGCGATCTGCAAAACTGGGAGATAGAACTTATTGTCTCGCGCATGCAAAAGGCGGCACTTGCCGGTAAGACGCAGGCGCACTGAATCAACACAAACAAGATACATATTCAAACCAAGGAAAAGCCTTATGGATGCAGTCCCCGATATTGTCGATGCCGTACTTATCTTTCTCGCCTTGTTGTCGCTGCTGATCTGGACGGTCGGCATTGCCAAGTTCGTCGCTTTTTACCGCAACGCGGGCAATGATCGCCAGTTTCTGCAAGCTTTCTCCAAGGCAACTCACGTGCAGGAGCTGCTGGGTGTTATGCAGTCGGCCAAGGGCCGGCTGGCGCGCGTCTGTCAGTCTGGCCTGGATGAGTTGGCTTCGTGGCAGCGCCTGGCAGTTCAGGTTCCTACCGACGACAAACGTGAAATGTTGCTGCATGCGCTCAAGCAACAATCGCATATCGAACAAGCCCGGATGGAGAACGGCCTTTCCGTTCTTGCCAGTGTCGGTTCTACAGCTCCTTTCATTGGTCTTTTTGGCACTGTCTGGGGCATCATGAACGCGCTCAAGAATATCTCCGCCGCCGGTTCTGCTGGACTTGATGTGGTGGCCGGGCCTATCGGCGAAGCGTTGATCGCTACCGCCATCGGTATCGCGACAGCCGTGCCAGCCGTGCTGGCTTATAACTACTTCCTGCGCAATGTGCGCCTGTCGGCCGCCACCATGGATAACTTCGCTTCCGCCTTCCACCACCTGGTGCTCAAGTCGGGTGCAAGACGCGAGCCGTGAGGACAAACAAAATCGAGGGAACAAAGTGAAAAGCTTTCATGGGGAATCAGGGCAAAGCAGAAGCTGTGAATAACCTGCTGCATTGGAAAGTTGAGCTGTCTC
>PHCD01000097.1 GCA_002842135.1 Betaproteobacteria bacterium HGW-Betaproteobacteria-8
GGTTTCATGGAGGCCGCGCAGGCGGAATCCGACACACTGGATATCAATTTCCTCTGGGAATGCTGTGCCGAGCCGGAATTCGGTTTTGAAGACCTGGCGGCTGATTACTACGGCCGCAAACCGACGCCTACGGAGGCTGCTGCCGTCGCTCTCAGTCTGCATGGCGCACCAGTTTACTTCTATCGCAAGGGCAAGGGCCGTTACAAGGCGGCCCCGGCGGAAACACTCAAGGCGGCACTGGCCGCGCTGGAGCGCAAGCGCCTGCTGGCAGAACGTATGGCGGTCTGGGTCGGGCAATTGAAGAATCATGAGTTGCCCGAGGAGTTCGGCGACAAGATCGAGGCATTGCTCTATGCACCGGACAAGAATTCACCCGAGTGGAAAACGCTGGAACAGGCGGCGAGCGAGCTTAACCTGAATCACATCAGGCTGTTGGCCGATTGCGGGGCGATCCCATCCATCCATGATTACCATCTGGGTGCATTCCTGCGTGAATATTTCCCCAAAGGTTCGGATTTCCCTGAATTCGAAGTGCCGGTGGCCCCAATTGATCTGCCCAAAGCTGATGTAGCAGCCTTCAGTATCGACGACAGCACGACGACCGAGATCGACGATGCGTTTTCGCTGCAGACGCTGGATAACGGCAACACCCTGGTCGGCATCCATATTGCGGCGCCTGCAACCGGTATCACGCCAGACAGCGTGCTGGATCAGGTGGCACTGCATCGTTTGTCCACCGTTTACATGCCGGGCCACAAGATCACCATGCTGCCCGAGCAGGCCATCGTGCCTTTCAGCTTGAATGCCGGTGAATGGCGGCCGGCTCTGTCGCTGTATCTGGAAGTGGCGCCTGACCTGACCATTTCTCAGCGCATGACCCGGTTGGAGCTGGTTCATATCGCGGAAAACCTGCGCCACGACACCCTGGATACCTATTTCAACGAGAGCACGCTGGAAAGCGATAGCGGTCATCCTTACTGGTCCAGGTTGATGACGCTGTTCCGCCTGGCGGAATCACTGGAAAAGGCTCGCGGCAAATATGACCCCAACCGCGCACCGCAGATCGACTACAACTTCTATGTGGAGGATGGCATCGTCCGCATCGTCAATCGTCAGCGCGGTTCGCCGCTGGACAAACTGGTGGCGGAACTGATGATAGAAGCCAATTCGCACTGGGGCGGCATGCTGGCGGAACATCAGGTGTCCGGCATCTACCGCGCGCAGAACGGCGGCAAGGTCTATATGACAGTCAAGCCGGAGCCGCATCAGGGGCTGGGCGTCAAACAGTACACCTGGTGTACCTCGCCGCTTCGTCGCGCAGTCGATTTGATCAATCAGCGCCAGTTGATCGCTGTCCTGCAGGAACCTGAAAAGGCGCAGCCGGCCAGCCTGCTGACGGATGTCATGCGTCAGTTCGACCTTACCTACAATGCCTATAATGAATTCCAGACCCGCATGGAGCGATACTGGTGTCTGCAATACCTGATACAGGAAAAACTGGAGGAGGTCAGCGCGACCGTCTGGCGCGAGAATCTGGTGCGACTGGATATCGTGCCTTACATCACCAAGGTTTACAGTCTGCCGGAATTGCCGGCGGGTAGTCGCGTCCGGCTACAGATCAAACGTGTGGATACCTTGCTGATGGAACTCGATACCCGTTTCCTGCAACTGGAAGCAGAGGCTATCCCGCAGATTACGGAAGTGCTTGAGGAGGAAGCCTAGCCATGTTCCGCATAGGCCACAGAATTGCGCGCAGCATACACCGGAAATTTGCGGATGAAGGCAGCGTCGATGTCAGCGAAAGCGACGGCGTGCGTTATCTGCATCTGGGCAACGATACGATACAGAGCGCCATGCGCTTGAGCGATCCGACGTCACTGGAATTGCGCTATACGCGCGGCGTTATGATGTTCCTGCTGTTTGCACCGAAAGCCGCAACCATGCTCGGCGTTGGCCTGGGTGGAGCTTCCGTCGCCAGATTCATGCACTATCATCTGCCGCATATCCATCAGCGCGTGGTGGAAATAAACCCGCAGGTGATCCGCATCGCGCGTAGCCATTTTGCCTTGCCGGATGATGATGAATGCTTGCAGGTCATCGAGGGTGATGGCGCCGAATACATCAGGAATCATCCGGAGACGACGGATGTGCTTTTTCTTGATGCCTACAGCAGCGATGGCTTGCCGGACGAACTCAGCACGCAGATGTTCTTCGATAGTTGTGTCCAGGCATTGAAGGATGAAGGTATCCTGATCGCCAATCTGTGGGGTAGCGACAAGCGCTTCGATCTCTATCTGTCGCGGATTGAACAGAGTTTTGATGGGCGGGTGCTGGTGATGGCGACCGGCCGCCCCGGCAATATCCTCGTGTTCGGATTCAAGCGCGAGCCGGACGATCTGCGCTGGACCAGTTTGCGCGAAAAGGCAAAGGCGCTGGAGGCCGAACACCAGATAGAATTCCTGGATTTTGTCGAATCCTTGCGTGACCGCAACCCCTGCAGCAACCATCGCCTGTTTCTGGGCGTTAATGAAAGAGAAACCATTTGAACCAATTTTTCGCAACCTGCCCGCGCGGCCTTGAGGCTTTACTCGTCAGCGAGTTAGCCGAATTCGGCGCTAAAAACATCCAGCCGACCGATGGCGGCGTCGCTTTCAGCGGCGATATGCCGGTTTGCTATCAGGCCAACCTGGAAAGCCGCATTGCTACACGTATACTCTGGCAGGTAGGTCGCGGCCGCTATGCCAATGAAGAAGACCTGTATCAGGCGGTATTCAAACTCAACTGGCCGCAGTGGTTCGATGTCAAGCGCGATTTCCTGGTGAAGGTGACGGGTGTCAAATGCCCGTTGAAAAGCCTGGAATTCGCCACACTACGAATCAAGGATGCGATTTGCGATCGCTTCCGTCAGGCTGTCGGCAGCCGGCCCTATATTGATACCAAAGAGCCTGATGTGCGTGTGCATGCCTATCTGGCTGCTGAAGACTATCAGCTTTATATCGACACTTCCGGTAATCCGCTCTATCAGCGTGGTCTGCGCCGGGCCAGTGTGGAAGCGCCATTGCGCGAGAATCTGGCAGCCGGCATTATCCGCCTTTCCGGCTGGCAGCCCGGAACCCCATTGTTAGATCCCATGTGCGGCAGCGGTACCTTCCTGCTGGAAGCGGCCATGATGGCGCTTGATATGGCGCCGGGCAGCGGTCGTCATTTCGGTTTCGAGAAACTGAACAATTTCGATGCGGCGGCATGGGAAAAATTGAGGCTGAAAGTGCTTGGCAGAGCCAAGCCGGTCAGCTTCCAGAAGATCTATGGTAGTGATGCCGATTTGCGCGCTGTGCGCGTCAGTCGCGAGAACCTCAAGCAGGCCGGTCTACTGGATGCCGTGCAACTCAGTCATGTCGATATGACTGAAGTACCCGCACCGGCGGAAAGTGGTGTTCTCATCGCCAATCCACCTTACGGTATCCGCATCGGCGAGGACGAGGCCCTGGCCGCGCTTTACCCGAAAATGGCAGAAGCCTTGAAGAAGCGCTTTGCCGGCTGGAATACCTATTTCTTGACCAATGATATGCGTTTGCCCAAGTTGATGCGGCTGTCGCCTTCCAAACGTACACCATTGTTCAATGGTCCGCTGGAATGTCGCTTGTTTGAAATCAGGATGGTGGCAGGGTCGAACCGGAGGGAGAAATCATGAGCGATTCGCTGCTTGAACTGCGTGCCAGAATCAATCAATTCGTCAAGGAACGTGACTGGGACCAGTTTCATTCGCCCAAAAACCTTGCCATGGCCATGATTGTCGAGGCGGCAGAACTAGTCGAGCATTTTCAGTGGGATACGCTGGAAGAAAGCCACCAGCTGGATGAGGCAAAGCGCGAGCAGGTCTCCCACGAGTTGGCCGATACTTTCGTCTATTTGCTGCGCATTGCCGAAGTGACCGGTATTGATCTGATCGATGCAGCCAACCGCAAGATTGACCTGAATGCGCAAAAATATCCGGTTGAAAAGGTAAAAGGCAGCAACAAAAAATATACGGCCTATTAAGCGTGTGAATGAAGCAAGTCAAAGAAAGGTGGAAACAATAAAGGGCGCTGCAGCGCCCTTTATTGCATTTGCATTATTGTGTGGCAGCGAATTAATTGCCGATGCGGTAGATCACTTCTTCATAGCCCGCGAGTTTTCCGGATTCCGCATCGACTTCGATTTCTATGGTCTTGCCATCCTGGGTCTTGATTATGAATTCGTAGGAAATTTCACCATCGTCTTCCAGGTCATATTCAATATTGATCACATCGCCTGGATATTTATCGAGTGCAATCTTGAGTGCGGCATCCAGGCGTATCTTTGCTTTTGATTTGAATTCAGGTGCACTGGCACTGATTTCACGTTCGATACGGTTTATCTTGCCCGAGGAGGCATCGCATTCCACTTCCCAGTTCCGGCCATCATTGCCTTTGATATCGATTTCAAATTGGGATTTTCCATCCTCGAATTCGTAACTTAATGAATCCATCCTGCCCGGATGTTTGGCCAGCGCCACTTTGACACAAGCCGAAAGCGGGTCGTGATGCGCTGCATTTGCGGGGTTGATGCTTATGGTCAATATACCGGCCAATGCGATTGAAATTAGGCTCTTGTTCACAACTGCTCCTTGAATATCATGGTTTTATAAACACCGTAAGTCTAATCAGTAGCAGCAGAATCGGCTTGATTCAGGTCAAGAAATGATGTTTTCTGTATTGCTATGCATGCTGCTGCCAAATCATCAGAAGGATGGGCGGATTTCTGAGCGGGGAAACAACAAAGGGCGCCAGGGCGCCCTTTGTTGTTTCCGTTATTGCAGGGTTACTTCAGTGCAGCCAGTGCAGCATCATAGTTTGGCTCGTCGGCAATTTCGCCGACCAGTTCGCTGTGCAATACCTTGTTGTTCTCATCAAGCACGACGACAGCACGGGCGGTGAGGCCTGCCAGGCTGCTATCGACGATCTGCACGCCATAGTCCCTGGCGAATTTTGCAGTATCGCGGAAAGTGGAAAGGGTGCTGACGTTTTCGATACCCTCGGCACCGCAGAATCGGCTTTGAGCAAACGGCAGGTCGGCCGAGATGCAGAGTACTGCGGTATTGTTCAGCGCACTGGCTTTCTGGTTGAAAGTGCGAACGGAAGTGGCACAGGTTGGTGTGTCGATACTCGGGAAGATATTGAGCACTTTGCGTTTGCCTGCGAAGTCGGCGAGCGATAACAGATTGCGTTTGGCGTCGGCCAGCTGGAAATCAGGCGCGCTTTGACCAGGTTGCGGCAGATTGCCGCCGATGGTGACTGGGTTGCCCTTGAGTGTGACGGTTGCCATGTCGATCTCCTTTTTTTAAGCATGGTTATTGAAAGTACAA
>PHCD01000098.1 GCA_002842135.1 Betaproteobacteria bacterium HGW-Betaproteobacteria-8
GCGATGGGCGATGCAGAAACGAAACTCTTTTTCAGCAACGATCTGCCGGATTCTTTTGATGGCGCCCAGTTTCAGTCCGCTGACATCCTTGCTTTTATAGCCGAGGAAAATCACCTCATCGGAAGCGGTCGCACGCTCCACCTCCGCATCAGGCTCCCCGGTGAGATAGACCGTTGTCACCTTGATACCGGTGCCTTTGAACAAGGCGGCGTACTGGCGTGAGCAATCGAGAAAAGGCGGGTAATAGCAGTGACTGATCTGCAGGACGTTCAAATACTCTTCTCCTGCGTTTGTTTTGTCATTTTCAGTTCCCACTGCCAGGCATGCTGAATGATGGTTTCAAGGTCAGAATGGACTGGCGCCCACTGCAGTACACTTTTTGCCCGAGAAGCGTCTGCCACCAGCCTTGCCGGGTCTCCCTCACGACGTCCGGCCAGCTCGAATGGCACTGGTCTGCCCGTGACCCTGGCCGCAACATCGATGACCTGCTGTACGCTGTAGCCTGCACCATTACCAAGATTGAAAGCGGCAGACATTCCTCCATCATGCAGATACTGCATGGCAAGCAGATGGGCACTGCACAGGTCTTCCACATGAATATAGTCACGAATGCAGGTGCCATCCGGCGTGTCATAATCCTGGCCGAAAAGCTTGAGCGGCGGTTTCTGGCCAAGCGCAGCCTTCAGTGCCAGGGGAATCAGATGTGTCTCCGGTTCATGACGCTCGCCCAGAAGTCCCTCAGCGTCAGCTCCGGCGGCATTGAAATAGCGTAAAGCGACGTAATTCAGCCCATGCGCACGCTGAAAATCGGACATCATCATTTCCACCATGAGCTTGGATGCCCCATAGGGATTGACCGGCACCTTGGGGTGCGCCTCGTCTATCGGGGTTGATTGCGGCTCGCCATAGACAGCTGCTGTGGAAGAAAACACCAGGTGATTAAGACCGTGGTCGCGCATGGCTTCCAGCAGGGTCAGCGTAGCGAAACTGTTGGCACGGTAGTATTTTGCCGGATTGCTGACTGATTCGCCTACCAGTATCTTCGAGGCAAAATGAAAGACCCCGTCAAAGTTTCTTTCAATGAACAGCTGATTTAGAAACGCACGGTCAGAAAAGTCATGGATGATTAGTTCCCCACCCAGCACTGCATCACGGTGACCGCTGGACAAATCATCGACAATGGTCACCTGATGCCCTTGCCTGAGCAGCAGTTTGACCATGTGCGAGCCGATATAGCCTGCCCCGCCTGTTACCAGATAGTGCATATTCTTTTCCATTCCCCTTGAGTAAGCGCTAACAAGCCATCATAAGCAATTGCCAGCCACTTGCATGATAAAACAATACTAATAACAGGGTCATTATGATGCAAAGACTGAAATTTTCTTCAAATGCTGGCGCAGTCGATTTTCGCACGCAGGCCTCAATGCCGCATGGTCGAAATAGGACGCTTCAATTATCTGCCATGTTGCCAGGTCCAGTTCACGTACCTGCTCAGGGTACCGATGCAGATGGGTGAAACTCCTGACTCTCGTTCCGCACCACAAGGGCCATGGATAAATGCTCATGTCAGCAATATCGATGAGGCCAAGCCTCCCCTGCGAATCCAGCACGATATTCCCCAGATGTAGCGAGCGGAAATGCACACCGTGCCGGTGCAATTTCGCGATAAATGTACCCAGTATGCTGGCCTCTTCCATCGTCAAAGACCTGCTCCTCAACAGTTCGCGCAAAGTCACGCCCTCCAGCGGCGCATAGAGCACTGCCGTCTCGGCTGGCGCTTCCAGATGAAAGAGTTGCTTGATATGAACGGTCGGAATGCCAGACTGCTGCAAACGCGCCGCGTTACGGCAGAAACGTCTGGCATAGGAATATATGCGGGCGACACTGAATCTGTTCCGGACCCGGAACACTTTCAGCATATCGCCATTTTGCAGACGGAGCACCTTGATACCGCGCTCGTCCTGCTCCAGGACAGCACCTTTCTGACACATCTGGTCGAACTCTGACCTGCCGAGCAACTGGCTTTTACGCATCATTAGTCCTGCAACAACGCCGAGAGCCGTTCAACGACCTGGATATCATGCACTTTGCAATAATCCTCCCAACCCTCGAATTCAGTCAGTTCGCTGATAAAAACAAAATCGAGGCCTGCCGCAAGCGCAGCCTGGTGGTCATATTTGCTGTCACCGAGGTACAGTCCTGGCTTCTGAATATTGCCGTTACTCATTTCTCTCGCCAGCACCTGGTCTTTATTGTCTGGACTGCCGAAAATGCCGGCATCGAACAGGACATCCAATTGACGCGTCTTGAACAACTGACGCAGCTCCTGCTGGTCACCACCGGACAACACCATCCAGCGAGCATCAGGATATCTCTCTCGCAATTCATGCAAACCATCGGCCACTTTGCACTGCAACAGGCCATGATGGATCTCACTGGCGAAGTGATCCAGCAGGAACTGGATTTCGGTTTCCGTGGCAGGCTGGCCCAGGATGTCGGTCAGAAAATACTGATATTTGGGATACCGGGAGATGCCGCCCAGCCGGATATGGTAGTCCATCAGCGCTTTTGCCTGCTGCTCATTGGCGCCGAAGGCAATTGCCGTATCAAAATAAGCCTGGGTCTTGAGTTGATTGGAATCGAGAATGACCCCGTCGCAATCGAAAACCAGGGTCTTGTATTGAGTCAGATCCACCATGCGTCTCAGACAGGCGGAGCATTGCGCCCCGCCGTATCAATATCAGGCAGCCTTGATAACGCTGGCTTCTTTGGCCAGTTTGGTAATGTGCTTCCAGTCCTTGTTGGCAACGGCATCTGCCGGAGTCAACCAAGTACCGCCGCAAACCACGACATTAGGCAATGCGAGGAATTGCGGAGCGGATTCAACGGTCACGCCACCTGTCGGGCAGAACTTGACGTCGCCGAACGGACCAGCAAAACCTTTCAGCAGATTGATGCCACCCACAGCAACCGCAGGAAACAACTTGAGGAAATAGTAATCGTCAGCATTGGCGGTCATGATTTCACTGCCGGTAGAAACACCTGGCAACAAGGGCAAGCCAATTTCGCGAGCGGCACGGCCCAACTCACTGGTGTAGCCCGGACTTACCGCGAACTGACAACCGACATCTTTTGAAGCCTGTGCATCCTTGATGTTACGCACAGTACCGGAACCCAGAATCGCATCGGGCACCGCCTTGGCGATCGCTTCCATTGCCTGCAGCGCGCAGGAAGTACGCAGTGTCACTTCCAGCACCTTGATACCACCTTCCAGCAAGGCTTCAGCCATCGGCACGGCATCTTCCACCTTGTTGATAACAATGACCGGAATCACCGGGCCGTGGTTGGCCAAATCTAATGTATTCATACTAGCTAGTCTCTTTCAATTGAATCGTATTCTTGATTGCTTTAACAACTAATACAGAATCAGGCAAGAACAAGGCACCTGAACGCAGACAGTACCAGTGGTACGGCAAGCGAAAGTAACGCCGCATCAACCAGTTTTCAAATGGCTACATCCAGGTGATGGCGCCTTCTTCGGCCGTCTTCACATTCTTGCGCATACCGCCAAAAAGCTCGCGGCCCATGCCGTGTGAATTCACAATTGCCTGTTCTTCGGTCAGTTTTGCATAAGGACGTGCATCCCAGGTTTCCTCGTCCAGCATCACGTTCAGCGTGCCTTCAATGGCATCCAGGCGAATCATGTCGCCGGTTTTGACTTTTGCAATCGGCCCTTCCTGCAGAGCTTCAGGACTCAAATGAATGGCCGCCGGCACCTTACCGGACGCACCGCTCATGCGGCCATCCGTGACAATAGCCACCTTGAAGCCTTTGCCTTGCAGCACAGCTAATGGCGGCGTGAGCTTATGAAGCTCAGGCATGCCATTCGAGCCTGGGCCCTGGAAGCGCACAACCGCAATGAAGTCACGTTCCAGTTTGCCGGCCTTGAAGGCGTTCAGCAGTTCTTCCTGCGTCGTGAAAACAATAGCCGGCGCCTCGATAATATGACGGTCGATAGGCACAGCCGAAACCTTGATTACTGAACGGCCAAGGTTGCCGGTCAGGAGCTTCAGGCCACCCGTTTCGCTGAAAGGGGCATCTGCATTGCGAACGATTTTTTCATCCTGGGTCTTCTTCGGCAGGTCACGCCAGACCAGGCGGTCTCGCACCATTTCCGGCACTTTGCCATATTCGCGCAAACCACCCTCGGCTACGGTACCAACATCAGGGTGCATATAGCCGCCTTCAATCAGTTCACGAATGATGAAGGAAGTGCCACCCACGGCCTGGAACTGGTTCACATCGGCACTGCCATTCGGGTAAACGCGCGACAGCAACGGTGTAGTTTGTGACAGATCGGAACAGTCCGTCCAGTCGATGATGATACCGGCAGCGCGGGCAACCGCGACCCAATGGATCAGGTGATTGGTCGAACCGCCTGTTGCAATCAGTGCCACCATGGCATTGACGATGACGCGCGGATCAACCATGCGGCCAATAGGCGTGAAGCGATGCTGGCCTGCAGTAATGGATAGTACGGTACGTACCGATTCACGGGTCAGCTCTTCCCGCAGCCCTGAAGCCGGATGCACGAAAGCTGCACCAGGCACATGCAGGCCCATGGCTTCCAGCAACATCTGATTGCTGTTGGCGGTACCATAGAACGTACAGGTGCCAATGCCGTGATAGGCGGCAGATTCGGCAGCCAGCAATTCACCACGGCCAACCATGCCACGCGCGAAGTGTTCACGTACAGTCGATTTTTCACCATGACTCATATTGCTGCTTGCCATAGGGCCAGCGGGTACAAAGACACAAGGCAAATGACCAAAGTGCAGAGCACCGATCAACAGGCCAGGAACAATCTTGTCACACACGCCGAGCAGCAATGCCGCATCGAACACATCGTGCGAGAGCGCGACAGCCGTACTCATTGCAATAGTGTCGCGCGAGAACAGACTGAGTTCCATGCCGGGTTCGCCTTGTGTGACGCCGTCACACATGGCTGGTACGCCACCGGCAACCTGGACGGTAGCACCATGCTTGGCGGCTTCGTCGCGGATGATGTCCGGAAATCTTTCATACGGCTGGTGCGCCGACAGCATATCGTTATAGGCAGTTACAACGCCAATGTGCGGTGCACGTTCTGCCACGACACGCAATTTGTCATTGCTCGGCATTGCGGCGAAAGCATGCGCCACATTGGCACAGCCCATGCGATCTGCGCCACGCGGACGGGCAATGGTCTCTTCCATTCTTTGCAGATATGCCTGCCTGGTCAGGGAACTGCGTTCCCTGATTCTTTGGGTGATTTCAATTAAGGACTGTTTCATAACAACCGCCGATAAAAACTTTAATTAGAGCCCGATT
>PHCD01000099.1 GCA_002842135.1 Betaproteobacteria bacterium HGW-Betaproteobacteria-8
TGAAGGCCAGGACATCGCCGGCAAGCACTACTACCGCCCGACCAGCCCGAAATATGTCGAGAAATACGCGAAGCAGTTCCCCAAGGTGAACCTGTTCAAGATCGACGATGTGTTCGGCGGCTGGCAGAAGGCGCAGAAGGAACATTTCTCTGACGGCGGCACGTTCGACCAGATATACAACAAGCAGTAGGATGTGAAAAAGGCCACGATTAATCATGGCCTTTTTACTGTTTTCGCAAATTTACAACTAATAAAACTTCACCATATAGACTGTACCAAAGGAAATTCTACGTAATCAAAATAATAGATTTAATTCTATATAGGACTATTAACTATTAAACGATTAATATTATTAACACTAATGCTTTGTTTCGTATTTTTTAGCTCATGCAAATACTCAAAATATGATATTTCAATGTATTTAAAAGCTTCATCAACTGTATTTATCTTTTCGCCATCTGATGCTAAGCGTCCGATCATATTTATAACAATATCTAAGTAATCATGAATATTTTTTATTAACACATTAATGTACGAGGGCGTATGTCCTGCATGAACAATTAAATTTCGTGTGCGGTATATGCGCCTGATCTGCCATTCAACTCTTTGCGCATGAGTTTCGAAAAGAGATATCAGCTTGGCAGGGTCAGATAAAATTGTGGCTAGGTAATGGGCTCTGTTACGCAGCAAGTAAAACTGTTCCAAATCTTCAAAAAGCTGATTTTTCAATTTTATATGTTCAGGTAAGACCAATAATTTTATTAGCCTTTCTCGATCTGAATCACCATCAATTTTCCCGATTGCCTTGTGAAACTTTGGCCTACTCCATAAACAAAAGTCATGTGTAAGTTTAGTTGTTAGCGCTTCAAGGTAAGTTATTGATAAAAAAGGCAGGACAGAATCGATAATGTTATTAATCTTTGCCTTGGTTCTTCCTAGCTTACTTGGAACAATAGTTTCCAGAGCCACCCATAAATTAAGCAATTGATTATCTGGAGAATCACTTCTTAACGCTAGAGAATGAAGTTCTAACGCCCTATTAAACCGTGTGAAACTGTCTAATTCCTTAAGACTAAAGCTATTTATAAAACTGTTAAGTTTAATCGCCGCATTTTGCTTCTTAGAGTCCGCACACATGAGCATTGGATTTGGTGAGGACATAACCATTCGCTCTTTTTTGGTATCTAAATTAATAATAAGTGCATTAGGCTGCCATTCGGCGGATTCTTTATGATGGAAAAAACTACTTAAGGTACTTATTTGGTCGATTCTTCTTTCCGCTTCATCCCTAGCAGAAAAAACATCCATTGATTCAATGTTACTAACAACTAAATAAGTCTCTTGGTCGGCCAATACAAATGCTTTTTTCTGCACAGAAGACACAAGACCCTCATCAAGTTCCGAAGCAACTTCTATATCAAATGCTTTGCATGAATCTTTTATTTCATTAAATAACAAGCTAACTCGAAATATCGCAGTATATTTTTGTGACTTTCCAGCAACTAAGTCATAGAAGTCTCGGAGCGATTCTGGACCGGATATTTTTCTTCTATTCCAGTAAAAAAATATTCGAGCAGAAGGATAGAGATACCTAGTGCTGTATCCAAAATTTATAAGAGTAGTTATGTAGTTACGTGCTAATGATCGAATCCTATCTTTTTCTTTAGGATTAGCAACTGCATCTAATAGCAGCTGTTCAGTTCTCTCTTTATAAACTTTGAGATTGATATGTGAATGAATAATATTTAAAAGTATCGCTACTTCTTGTATAGGAGTGTCTTTGTTTTCAAATTTTTTAACGAAAGAATCAATATTAATTGTGAGCAAACTTTTGGCAATCTCATCTTTTCTCAGGTTAAGTATTAACTCTTTTAAAATGTGATCAAGATTAGTTTTGTCGATAAGCTCATTTTCAATATCTCTAATGAGCCTTCTTGCCTCCAGACACAATGTTGAAGAATTCATGGCAGAAGGCTTATAAGTATCCAAGCTATAGTCAAAAAGAAGCTCTTCAAGAAGCTGAGCAAAAAAAACTAATCCCTCGGCCTCTGTAGGATTACTCCAACATTTCAAATTACGGAATCTCATCCTGTCAGATCACTTTCATTTTTTATGATGGCTTAATAAATTCCCCCGCCGATACACAAGGGTATGCAAATACATTCTCAGATTAAATACTAGCAAAATTTAAAATTCAATTAACATCAATTACATAGAAAAATCAAAGCAATAAATTCAAGCAGTTTTAGTTTTGTATTGTTCATCTCTTCAAACCAGACTCATACTAACAAATCAACAAATAACAAAAAGATATAAACATATAAAAACATATTCTTTTTAATTCCATTCTGCTCTTGCTACATTGGCGTCCGGTTTCAACAAATTACTGGCGCAAAATGGCAACTCGCAAAAACCCACTCCCCGGCTTCAGCCTCTCTTTGGGCTACACGATTCTCTACCTCAGCCTCATCGTGCTGATTCCGCTATCTGCTGCCTTCATCAAGACCACCGAACTGAGCTTTGCCGAATTCTTGGAAACGGTAACTACGCCCCGTGTCGTCGCCTCCTACCAGTTGACCTTCGGTGCATCATTGATCGGTGCCGGCATCAATGCCGTGTTCGGCCTGCTCACGGCCTGGGTACTGGTGCGCTATAGCTTCCCCGGCAAAAGAATCGTCGATGCTTTGGTCGATCTGCCGTTCGCTTTACCGACAGCAGTCGCGGGTATCGCGCTCACCGCCATTTTCGCCGGTAACGGCTGGCTTGGCAGCTGGCTGGAGCCGCTCGGCATCAAGGTCGCATTCACGCCACTGGGCGTGGTGGTCGCATTGACCTTTATTGGTCTGCCCTTCGTCGTCCGCACCGTGCAACCAGTGCTGGAAGACCTGGAAGCGGAAGCCGAGGAAGCCGCCGCCAGCCTCGGCGCCAACCGCTGGCAGACCTTCAGCCGCGTGATTTTGCCAGCACTCTTCCCCGCACTGCTGACCGGCTTTGCCCTCGCTTTCGCCCGTGCCGTGGGCGAATACGGCTCGGTCATTTTCATCGCCGGCAACATGCCCATGGTGTCCGAGATCACGCCGCTCATCATCATCACCAAGCTGGAACAATACGATTACACCGGCGCCACAGCGGTGGCGGTGGTCATGCTGGTGATCTCTTTCGCCTTGCTGCTGGCCATCAACGGCTTGCAATGGTGGAGCAGCCGCCGTAACGGGTCCGCACGCTAAACAGCGGATTGACCAGAATCAGAAGAACCGGGAATTCACTATGTCGAGCATCGCAGTTTCACAATATTCAAATTACCAGAACAAGGTGGCACACAGCCGTGCCACTTCAGAACCTGCGTGGATACGCTGGACGCTGATCGGCATTACGCTGCTGTTCCTGAGCGTGTTCCTGTTCATCCCGCTGGCCGCTGTGTTCACAGAGGCCTTGCGCAAAGGCGTGGAGACCTATTTCGCCGCCTTGGTCGAACCCGATGCGGTCGCCGCCATCAAGTTGACCTTGCTGGCTTCCGCTATCGCCGTACCGCTCAACCTGGTGTTCGGTGTAGCGGCCGCCTGGGCCATCGCCAAGTTCGAGTTCAAGGGCAAGAGCATCCTGATCACACTGATTGACCTGCCGTTCGCTGTCTCGCCCGTCATCGCCGGTCTGATCTACGTGCTGATCTTCGGCTTGCAGGGCTGGTTCGGCGCCTGGCTGATCGAAAACGATTACAAGGTCATCTTCGCCGTGCCCGGCATCGTGCTGGCCACCATCTTCGTCACCTTTCCCTTCGTCGCGCGTGAGTTGATCCCGCTGATGCAGGCGCAGGGCAAGGAGGAAGAAGAGGCCGGACTGGTGCTCGGCGCTTCCGGCTGGCAGATCCTCTGGCGCATCACGCTGCCCAACGTCAAGTGGGGCCTGCTCTACGGCGTGATCCTGACCAACGCCCGCGCCATGGGCGAGTTTGGCGCCGTGTCGGTGGTTTCCGGCCATATCCGCGGCCTGACCAACACCATGCCGCTGCACGTGGAGATTCTCTACAACGAATACAACTATGCGGCCGCATTCGCCGTGGCATCGCTGCTGGCTTTCCTGGCACTGGTCACGGTGGCGCTGAAAAGCTTCATCGAATGGAAGATCGAGCGCGACGCCAGCAACGAAGAAAAACTCTCCGAGCAATAACGAGGTAAACCATGAGTATCGAAATCAGAAACATCACCAAGCAGTTCGGCCAGTTCAATGCCCTCAACAACGTCAGTCTCGAGGTACCGAGCGGAGAACTGGTCGCCCTGCTCGGCCCATCCGGTTGCGGCAAGACCACGCTGTTGCGCATCATCGCCGGCCTGGAAAACAGCGACAGCGGCAGCATCCTGTTCCACGGCGAGGAAGCCACGAACCGCGACGTGCGTGAACGCCAGGTCGGCTTCGTATTCCAGCATTACGCGCTATTCCGCCACATGACGGTGTTCGAAAACGTCGCCTTTGGCCTGCGCGTGCGCCCGAAGAAAACCCGACCGACCGAGGCTGAAATCCACAGGCGCGTGCACGAACTGCTGAATCTGGTGCAACTGGACTGGCTGGCGGACCGCTACCCGCCGCAGCTTTCCGGCGGCCAACGCCAGCGTATCGCACTGGCCCGCGCGCTGGCAGTCGAACCCAAGGTGCTGCTGCTGGACGAACCATTCGGCGCGCTCGATGCCAAGGTGCGCAAGGATCTGCGCCGCTGGCTGCGCCGCCTGCATGACGAACTGCACATCACCAGCGTATTCGTCACACACGACCAGGAGGAAGCACTGGAAGTCGCCGACCGCATCGTCGTCATGAACCAGGGCAATGTCGAGCAGATCGGCACGCCGCAGGATGTTTACGACCACCCGGCCTCGCCTTTCGTCTACAAGTTCCTCGGTAACGTCAACCTGTTCCACAGCCGCGTGCATGCCGGTCACGCCCGGATCGGAGATATCGAAGTAGCACTGGATGGACACCAGGATACAAAGGACAGTCCGGCCTCGGCCTATGTGCGTCCGCATGACATCGATATCCAGAAGACACGCGGCGACCAACCGGCGTTTGAAGCGGTCATCAGCTACGTCCACTCGCTCGGCCCGCTGGTACGTCTGGAACTGCAGCGTGCCGACCACACCGATGTTGTCGAGGCAGAACTGACGCGCGACAGGTTCAAGGAGCTGGCTGTCGGCGAGGGTGACACCGTTTTTGTCAGCCCGAAGAATGTACGCGTGTTTCTGGACCAGACTGCCTGACGGCTTTTTTTGAGGAAGGCATAACGTAAAGCCGAAACACTGGCTTTACGTTATAATCCGGTCACTTAGCTGAATGGATTCAGGCCTTACCTCTGATGATAAAA
>PHCD01000011.1 GCA_002842135.1 Betaproteobacteria bacterium HGW-Betaproteobacteria-8
GCATTACAAGTGCGCTGCTCTACCAACTGAGCTAATCCGGCAAAAACGTAATTTTATCGTATTAAATCTATTTAACCAACTTCAAAAACGGTTTCTTTTTAGCTGGTTTCATATTTTTATTCTCTTCCCCATCCAAAACTGTTTCCTGCGAATCCGCCTCTTCAACTTCCGGCACTTCCGCTTCCTCCGGCTCGGGCTGGAAAAACATGCCCTGACCGTTCTCCCTGGCAAAAACACCTCTTACTGCATGCACAGGAACAAACAAATCACTGGAAACACCGCCAAAACGCGCCGAAAAGGTAATTGCATCATTACCTATCAACAGGTTCTTTGTAGCCGAATAATTGATATTGAGCACAATCTCACCATCCTTGACAAAAGCCATCGGCACGCGCGTCTGGCCATCCACCGCAACCAGAAGGTGCGGCGTCAATCCGTTATCTACACACCACTCGTGCATTGCACGGATCATGTATGGCTTGGTTGAAGTAAACTCGCTCATCGCTTTGCCTCAGTCTTTAGATGACCATCAGGATAGTCAGCGTTAAACCTCAGATTGACATACTTACTTACGCATTGCCTTTTCTGAAGGAGTCATCGCTTCGATGTATGCCGGGCGAGAGAATATACGTTCTGCGTACTTAAGTAAAGGAGCAGCCTGCTTCGGCAACTCAATACCGTAGTGGCCCAAGCGCCACAACAGCGGCGCAAGAGCAACGTCCAGCATGGAAAAATCATCGCCCAGAATGTATTGCTGCTTGCTGAACAACGGCACGATTTGTGTCAGGTTGTCACGTATGGCCGCACGCGCTTTGTCAGCCACTTTCTGGTTTTCCGATTCAACGTCAGCAATGTGATCAAACAACTGCTCTTCGAAGTTGTGCAGAAACAGCCTTGCCCGCGCACGCATTACCGGATCGGCCGGCATTAGTTGCGGATGGGGGAAGCGCTCATCAATGTATTCGTTGATGATATTCGCCTGCTGCAATACCAGGTCCCGCTCAACCAGCACCGGAACTTCATTATGCGGATTGATGATCGCCAGATCTTCTGGCTTGTTTGCCAAATCGACATCAATGACCTGAAAATCCATGCCTTTTTCAAAAAGCACGATACGGCAACGGTGACTGTAAGGGTCAGTGGTGCCAGAGTATAGAGTCATCATAATAGTGGTTTCCTAAAAAACTAAATTCAATACTAAAAAGCAAAACGGGAGCAGCCTCCATTTAACTGGAGGCTGCTCCCGGCAGTTAAATTAATGGACGTCTTTCCAGAATTCTTTCTTCAGGTAATACGCCACGACAAACAGCAGACCCAAAAACAGTAAAACGATCACACCCAGCTTTTTACGTTGCATTTGCGCAGGCTCAGCCATGTACACCAGGTAATTCACCAGATCCGCCGCAGCCTCATCATACTCAGCCGGGGTCATGCTGCCCGGCTTATCCAGTACCAGACGATGGGCTTCGGTCTTGACGCCATGTGCATCGATATGTTCTTCCGTCTTCAGCACTTGCTGGCCTTGCAACTCCCACAGGATATGCGGCATGCCAACATTGGCGAATGCAACATTATTCCAACCTGTCGGGCGGCTGTCATCACGATAGAAGCCACGCAGATAGGTATAGAGCCAATCCGCTGTACGCGCACGCGCCTCAACCGAAAGATCAGGTGGCACTACACCGCCAAACCAGACTTTTGCATCCACCTTGGACATCGACACCTTCATGGTGTCACCGACCTTTTCGGAAGCCATCAACAAGTTATTCTTGATTTGATCTTCGGTCAGGCCAATATCCACCAGCCTGTTATAACGCATGTAATTTGCGCTATGACAATTCAGGCAATAATTGACGAACAGCTTGGCACCACGCTGCAAGGATTCATGATTGTTGAGGTTGATTGGAGCCTTATCCAGATGACCTTCTTCACTCGCAACAGCGAATACCGGAAGCGTCAGGATTAAGGCAGCCAGGAATCCACGCTTAACTGCATTGATGATTATTTGTGACTTCATCATACGGTCACCCTTTCTGGCACTGGTTTTGTCTTATCTTTTTTCGTATACCAAGGCATCAGAATAAAGAAGAGGAAATAGGTCAAAGTGAAGATGCGCGCCACGATGGTGGCACGGTCAGCGCCGCCCACAAGCCAAGTGCCTGCATCAAACACACCCCAGACGTTCGATGGCTTGGTGCCCAGGTAGCCGAGCACGACAAAACTCACAACGAACAACGCCAGCCACTTTTTGTAGAGTGCTCCGCGATAACGGATAGACTTCACCGGACTGCGGTCCAGCCATGGCAGCAAGGCGAATATCATGACCGACAAGCCCATTGCAGCCACCCCAGGGAACTGGGAATTGAGGACAGGAGGCACCGCACGCAGGATCGAGTAGTAGGGCGTGAAATACCAGACCGGGGCAATATGCGCCGGCGTCACCATCGGATTGGCCGGGATAAAGTTGTTTGCCTCCAGAAAATAACCGCTCATCTCAGGCGCAAAAAACACAATCGCCGAGAATACGATCAGGAAGACTGCAACCCCGACAATATCCTTAACCGTGTAGTAAGGGTGGAATGGAATGCCATCCAGCGGGATGTGCGTCTTCGGATCCTTCTTTTCCTTGATCTCGACACCGTCCGGGTTGTTGGAGCCGACTTCATGCAAGGCAATCAAATGCGCAACAACAAGGCCGAGCAATACCAGCGGCAACGCAATCACGTGAAACGCGAAGAATCGATTGAGCGTTGCATCAGAGACAACATAGTCACCACGCAACCACTCCGACACATCAGGGCCGATAAAAGGGATGGAAGTAAACAGGTTGATAATAACCTGGGCACCCCAGTAGGACATCTGCCCCCAAGGCAACAGGTAACCGAAGAAAGCCTCGCCCATCAGCACCAGGAAGATACCTACACCGAACAGCCAGATCAGTTCGCGCGGTGCACGGTAGGAACCGTAAATCAAACCACGGAACATATGCAGATATACCACGACGAAGAACATGGAAGCGCCAGTCGAATGCATGTAACGAATCAGCCAGCCCCATGAAACATCACGCATGATGTACTCGACGGAACCAAAGGCCAGCTCAGCATCCGGTTTGTAATGCATGGTCAGGAAGATGCCGGTCACAATCTGCAAGACCAGCACCAGCAATGCCAGCGAACCGAAGAAATACCAGAAGTTGAAATTCTTCGGGGCGTAATACTCGGTCAAATGCGCTTTCAGGCTGGATGTCAGCGGAAAACGTTTATCAACCCAGGCAAGCGTAGCCATCATATATTTTTCGACATTATTGCTCATGGCTATGCCACCTCCTTGCTATGCTCACCAATCACCAATATGTCGTCACTCAAATACCCATGCGGCGGCACAACTAGGTTGGTTGGCGCAGGAGAGCCCTTGAACACGCGGCCTGCCAGATCAAACTTGGAACCGTGGCATGGGCAGAAGAAGCCGCCCTGCCAGTCAGCACCCATATCGCCATTAGGCTGCAGCTTGGGTGATGGCGAACAACCCAGATGAGTACAGACACCTTCCATCACCATCAGGTTAGGTTTAATTGAACGGGTGGCATTCTGGCAATATTCAGGCTGCTGACTAGTCACTTCCATCTTCGGATCCGTCAGCTTGTCTTCCTGTCCAGACAACGTCTTTGCCATCTCATCAGTCAGACTGACAATCCATACCGGTTTGCCGCGCCACTCAACAGTAATCATCGCACCCGGCTCGATCTTGCTGATATCCACCTCGACGGCGGCACCTGCTGCCCTTGCGCGGGCACTCGGTAGCATACTGCTTACAAAAGGTACGGCCATCGCGGCCACCGCAACCCCGCCAACAGCGGAGGTAGCAGCGATCAAGAATCTTCGCTTAGCCTGATCAACTGGTTGATTTGCCATTACTTACCCTTAAAAATTGTCCATACTGTCAAGCGTTCCTGCCGCAACTAGCAGCAAAATCAGAATCGCGTAAACTCACCAGCCCGCCATTTTACAGCTTTAGCATTAAAAATTAAACCTTTATCCGCATATCAAATGGGGTTATCGATGTCGATAAACCGGTGCTTCAGGCCAAAACGGTCCGCCAGATGCCGTCCCAGCGCCTGGATACCGTAACGCTCGGTCGCATGATGCCCGGCGGCGATATAGGCCACGCCTGACTCACGAGCCAGATGTACCGTTTGCTCCGAAATTTCACCACTGATAAATACATCCACTCCCAGTTCGATGGCAATATCCAGATACTGTTGAGCCGCCCCCGTGCACCATGCAATTCTCTGCACCGGCTTGCCCAAGTCTCCTATCACGACAGGTGGCCGATGCAGCAGTTTGCCAAGCCGGCCCCGAAACATATCCAGCGATTCAGAATGTGCCAAACGGCCATATGCCACTAATGACTGCTCCCCGGCAAACCCCTCAGTCTCCAAGCCCAGCACGCGTGCGAATTGTGCATTGTTGCCAAATTCTGGATGAGCATCCAGGGGCAGATGATAGGCAACCAGATTCATTTGATATTCAAGCAGAAACTGAATGCGCTTATACTTGATACCAACAATCCTTGGATCCTCATTACGCCAGAAATAGCCGTGATGCACCAACACTGCGTCTGCACCGGCCTGCTGCGCAGCCTGTAACAATGCCATGCTGGCGGTCACCCCAGTGACAATAGTGCTCACCTCAGCACGGCCTTCGATTTGCAAACCATTCGGACAATAATCGCGAAAGCGCTCAACCTCCAGGATTTGTCCGGTATAATCCATTAACTCTTTAATATTCATTATGTTTTACCCTTAACCCGTCCATCCATATGAAGAAACTTTGGCTTATTTTTGCACAGACCGTCACCATCAGTCTTGGCGCGTTGTTCGTAGTACAAACCTTCTACCCCGAACTCCTCAACCAGTCGCTGGAAACGAAGAATTCACTACCGGTACAAGTCAATCAGGTAGTCCCTGAGCAGAATACCCTTGCAGCAGGCTCATACAGTAGCGCAGCAAAAAAGGCCATGCCGGCGGTGGTCAATATCTTTACCAGCAAAAAAGCCGAACCCGGTCCGCAACATCCTTTTATGAATGATCCATTGTTCCGGCACTTCTTTGGCGACCAGTTTGACGATGAGCAGCGCTCCGACAACAGTTTGGGATCCGGAGTGGTTGTTAGCCCCCAAGGCTACATCATTACCAATCACCATGTAATTGAATCAGCAGATGAAATCGAGGTTGCCCTGGCAGATGGGCGCACGATGCCTGCCACCATCGTCGGCACTGATCCGGAAACGGACCTTGCCGTACTCAAGGTAGCTGCCACCGACTTGCCATCCATCACTCTGGCGAATCCGGATCAATACAATGTTGGTGATGTAGTGCTTGCCATCGGCAATCCATTTGGCGTCGGCCAAACCGTAACACAGGGCATCATCAGCGCCCTGGGACGCAGCCATCTTGGCATCAATACCTTTGAAAACTTCATTCAGACCGATGCATCCATCAACCCCGGCAATTCCGGCGGCGCGCTGATTGACACCAACGGCAATCTGGTCGGCGTCAATAGCGCCATATATTCACGTAGCGGCGGTTCAATGGGAATCGGCTTTGCCATTCCGGTAAGCCTTGCCAAACAGGTAATGGAACAAATCATTCGACAAGGTAGCGTTGTGCGTGGCTGGGTCGGTATCGAAGCGCAGGATGTGACGCCACAACTCGCCGAATCCTTCAAACTTTCCCATACCGAAGGTTCTCTGATTGCAGGCATATTGCCCAACAGCCCAGCGGAAAGAGCGGGCTTGAAGCCCGGTGATATATTGCTGGCAATCAATGGCAACAAGGTTGCCAACAGTTCATCCATGCTCAACCTGATTGCCAACCTGCAACCCAACAACAAGGCCACTCTCCGAATCGCAAGAAACCAGCACGAAATGGATGTTGATGTCATCATCGGCAAGCGTCCATCAGCGCAACAGGTCATGCAGAACCGGCGCTAGGCAAGTCGATCCTGTGCACTAGATAGCGGCCACTCTCAGACAGAGGGGTCGATGACTTTTCTTCTTTCGATAAAAGTCGCGACAAAGATTCCAGCCTCATAAAGCAGCCATAGCGGCACAGCCAGCATAAACTGCGAGATGATGTCAGGCGGGGTAAAAACAGCGCCCAGCACAAAGGCCCCGACAATCACATAAGAACGAATCTCCTTCAATGTGCTGATCTGCACAAAGCCGAAACCAACCAGCCCAATCACGGCGATAGGCACCTCAAAGGCCAGGCCGAAGGCCATAAAAAGCGTAATCACGAAATCAAGATAACGGCCGATATCGGTCATCACTGCCACACCTTCTGGCGCATAGCCGGTAATAAAGCCGAACACTATGGGGAATACAAGAAAATAAGCGAATGCCATTCCCGCCAGGAAAAGCAGGGTGCTGGCAACGACCAAAGGCATCATGAAGCGACGTTCATGCGCATAGAGGCCTGGCGCGACAAACGCCCATATCTGATAGAGCGTGTGCGGCAAAGCCAGGACAAATGCTGTCATCATTGCCATTTTCATCGGAACAAAAAATGGCGTTGTGACTTCGGTGGCGATCATCTGGCCTCCAGCGGGGAGACTCGCCAGTAAAGGTTGGGCCAGCAAAGTGTAAATCTGGTCGGCAAACGGGAAAAGTACGACGAAGGCCAGAATCAGGCCGATGACAACGCGCAACAGCCGGTCGCGCAATTCAATCAAGTGGGAAATGAAAGTTTCCGAGGTGCTCATAGCACAGGCCTTGTGAACTCAAGGCTGGTCATCTGGGGTTTTTTCAGGTTTGGCATCAGGGACTTCCACCGTTTTAACTTGACCGGCCAAATCTTCAGTTAACTGCCTGGCTTCGGTCAGGCCCGAATGGATAGTGTTCTCGACTTCGTTTTTGACGGTTTGTGTGCCCTGCTGGACATCTTGCTGCAATTTCCGCAATTCATCCATTTGCAACTCACGCTCAATGTCCTGCTTTACGGTTGTGACATAGCGCTGCATACGGCCAACCAGAGAACCCAGGGTACGTGCCACCTTGGGCAGTTTTTCCGGGCCAATCACCAATAGCGCAACAACCGCTATGATGATGAGCTCTGTAAAGGCAATATCGAACAAGGGATAAGGCTACTGCTTGCTTTTACTGGTAACTTCGCCCTCGACCGTCTTGCTCTTGGCGTCCTCTTCAAGCTTGTCGGAAGCCTGGCCTTCTTTCATTGAGTCCTTGAAGCTCTTGACCGCCCCACCCAGGTCTCCGCCAATATTGCGCAGTTTCTTTGTACCAAAAATCAGTACCACAACCAGCAACACGATCAACCAATGCCAAATACTGAATGCACCCATCATTGTTCTCCAGATATATCGCTTACGTTTTAGGCAGAGTCTGCCCACCACCGAACACATGCACATGCAGGTGAAAGACTTCCTGCCCACCTTCACGGCCCGTATTGATCATAGTACGGAACCCGTTTAATCCCTGCTGTTTAGCCAGTTCAGGAGCCAGCAGCAATATCTTTCCCAGCAAGACCTGATGAGTCTCATCGCAATACAACAGACTTTCCGTATGCAACTTCGGCACAATCAGAAAGTGTACCGGGGCGATTGGATGGATATCGTTGAACGCGATCACGTCGTCATCTTCATAGATCTTGCTGCAAGGGATATCGCCCTTGATAATCTTGCAAAAAATGCAGTCCGAGCTCATGTTAGTTCCCTGATTAACTGTTAGCGGCCTTATTGCTCAAGGTCCTCAATTCCACACCACCTGCAGGTAACCGGCTTTCCCTCCCGGAAAATCTTTTAGCTCCGGTTAACCGCAGGTTAACCTCCACTGAAAGGCTACCCCTCCTTCGGACGTGCAGCCTTTTCAGCGATGCCTGACAAACCTTCGCGCCTGGCCAGTTCATCCAGTACGTCCTGCGGCTTCAAACCCGCCTGTGCCAGCATGACCAGACAGTGGAACCACAGATCCGCAGTTTCATAGATAATTTTTTCCGGATCGCCATCCTTGGCGGCAATGATCGTTTCTGCTGCTTCTTCCCCGACTTTTTTCAGGATGCTGTCCATACCCTTGCTGTAAAGCCTGGCTACGTAGGAAGTTTGCGGGTCAGCGCTTTTACGCTGCTCAAGCAATGTTGCCAGCCGGTCCAGTACATCATTCATGGCGATATATCTCCTGCGGATTTTTCAATACCGGCTGGTCTGTTATCCATTGCCCATCCACCAGCTTTCTGAAAAAGCAGTTATGCCGGCCAGTATGACAGGCAATGCCGCCAACCTGTTCAACACTGATCAGGATGACGTCTTCATCGCAATCCAGCCGGATTTCATGGACTTTCTGTACATGTCCGGACTCTTCACCCTTATGCCACAACCTGTTTCGTGAACGCGACCAGTAAACTGCCCGCCCCGTTTCCACAGTCAGCTGAAGTGCCTCACGGTTCATAAAGGCAAACATCAGTATCTTGTTGCTGCCAACTTCCTGCGCAATGACCGGCACCAGCCCGTCAGCGCTCCAACTCACTTCATCCAGCCAATTCTCGCTCACAATCGCACCTCGATGCCATGATCGCGCATGTATTCCTTGGCCTGCCTCACAGTGAATTCCCCATAATGAAAGATGCTTGCTGCCAGTACTGCGTCAGCACCACCTTCCTGTACACCTTCAACCATGTGCATCAGGGTGCCAACCCCACCGGAAGCAATGATAGGCACATCCACTGCATCGCTGATAGCGCGATTCAAGGGCAGGTTGAATCCGGTTTTTGTACCGTCCCTGTCCATACTTGTGACCAGCAATTCACCAGCACCGAGTTCAACTACTTTACGTGCCCATTCAACGGCGTCCATGCCGGTTGGCTTGCGGCCACCATGGGTGAACACTTCCCAATGGTCGCCTACCTGCTTGGCGTCTATTGCCACCACGATGCATTGCGAGCCAAAACGGCCGGCCGCATCAGCGACGAGTTGCGGATTGAGTACAGCGGACGTGTTGATGCTGACCTTGTCGGCGCCGGCATTGAGCAATCGACGGACATCCTCGACTTCACGCACGCCACCGCCAACGGTGAGGGGAATAAAAACCTGGGAAGCGACTTCTTCGATGATGTGCAATATCAAACCGCGATTATCAGAACTAGCGGTGATATCGAGAAAAGTAAGTTCATCGGCGCCCTGCTCATCATAACGACGGGCGATTTCCACTGGGTCCCCGGCATCGCGCAATTCGAGGAAATTGACACCCTTTACGACACGACCATCGGTGACGTCCAGGCAAGGAATGATGCGCTTGGCCAGTCCCATTATTGACCGCTTAACTCATCTGCCAGCTTCTGTGCGGCAGAAAAGTCCAGTGAACCTTCGTAAATCGCACGTCCGGTAATAGCCCCCATGATGCCTTCCGACTCGACCGCACAGAGACGCTTGACGTCCTCCAGGTTGGTAATGCCGCCACTGGCAATCACCGGGATATGCAAAGCCTGGGCAAGCGCTACGGTTGCTTCGATATTCACGCCGGTCAGCATGCCATCACGTCCGATATCCGTATAAATCACAGCTTCAACACCGTAGTCCTCGAACTTCCTTGCCAGGTCCACCACGTCATGACCGGTTAGCTTGGACCAACCATCGACCGCGACCTTGCCATCCTTGGCGTCGAGGCCAACCATGATGTGCCCCGGAAAAGCATCGCAAGCCTCGTGCAGAAAACCCGGGCTCTTGACTGCAGCAGTGCCGATAATGACATAACTCACGCCGTCATCCAGGTAACGCTCTATGGTTTCCAGATCACGGATACCGCCACCCAGTTGAATGGGAATCTCGCCACCGACGGCATCAACGATAGCCTTGATTGCGCCTTCATTGACCGGCTTTCCGGCAAATGCGCCATTCAGATCGACCAGGTGCAGACGCTTGCCACCCTGGTCTACCCAGTGGCGGGCCATCGCGCCAGGATCTTCGGAAAACACGGTGGCATCTTCCATCATGCCTTGTTTAAGTCTTACACAGTGGCCGTCCTTGAGGTCAATGGCAGGTATGATCAACATGATTATTCAACACATTCAATAAACGTAATTTAAGCTCGCCCATTCCATTGGGCGAAATTGGACAAGAGTTGTAATCCAGCGTGCTGGCTTTTCTCGGGGTGAAACTGCACAGCGAAAATATTATCCTGCGCCACCGCTGAGGTAAAGCGTGCTGGATATTCGCTATAGCCGGCGATGCATTCCTGATTGCGCGGCACAACATAGTAACTATGCACATAGTAGAAGCGCTCGGCGTCCGGAATGTTCTGCCACATCGGATGCTTCATCACCTGATAGACCTGATTCCATCCCATATGCGGCACTTTAAGCTTATGGCCGACAGCATCATGCATCTGGTCTTTGGCAAACTTGATGACCTTGCCCGGCAATATGCCCAAGCCTGCCGCGTCACCCTCTTCACTGCGCTCGAACAGCAACTGCAAGCCAATGCATATCCCCAGAAACGGCTTGCTCGCCGCCGCACGAACGACGGCATCGCGCAGGCCGCGCGCATCCAGTTCACGCATGCAGTCCGGCATGGCCCCCTGACCGGGGAACACCACGCGTTCTGCCGCATCGATTTGCAAAGGATCGCTAGTCACAAGCACCTGTTTATCGGGAGCAACATGTTCCAATGCTTTGGACACGGAACGCAGATTTCCCATGCCGTAATCGACAACAGCGATATCAATCATAATTTAGCTTTGCAACGAACCTTAATTTTGCAGCAACCCAGGGAACTATAGCGAACCTTTGGTAGAAGGCATGATACCGGCCATACGGGAATCAGCCTGTACGGCCATGCGCAAAGCGCGTCCGAACGCCTTGAATATGGTCTCAGCCTGGTGGTGAGCATTGTCGCCACGCAGATTATCAATATGCAAGGTCACATGTGCATGATTGACGAAACCCTGAAAAAATTCGTGTATCAGGTCTACATCAAAATCGCCAATGCGGGCACGCGTGAACTCCACACCAAACTCCAAGCCCGGGCGACCGGAAAGATCCAGCACCACGCGCGACAGCGCCTCATCCAGCGGAACATAGGCATGACCATAGCGGCAGATGCCTTTTTTATCGCCGATTGCCTTGGCGAAAGCCTGACCCAAGGTAATGCCAATATCCTCGACCGTATGGTGTGCATCTATATGCAAATCCCCTTTAGCCGTCACACTGATATCCATCATGCCATGACGGGCGATCTGATCAAGCATATGATCAAGGAAGGCCAGACCTGTAGAAAATTTGGATACACCCGTTCCATCCAGATTGATGGAGACACCAATCTGGGTTTCGAGGGTGTTACGACTGACTTCAGCAATGCGCATAATCGAATTTTACTACGTAAGTAGGTTGCACAAATAAAAACCGCCACAAAACATCATGAATTGTTTTGCGGCGGCCTGAGGCTTGATACTAGGAGATATTAGCTGAACAGCTTCTTCAACCAGCCAAAGAAACCACCGCCAGAAGCGCCATCACGTGCCAGGCTAGTGATTTCTGCAGCAGCAGCAGCAGGATCAGCAGCACCGTAGATAGCAGCACCTGCCACGATGATGTCAGCACCAGCGTCCTTCACTTGCTTGACGGTTGCAGCCTTAACGCCACCAGCCACCGAAATCTTCAGGCCAGTGTTCAGGCTGGCAACCAGTGCCAAATCGGTGAATGGTGTCTGACCTGCAGCTTGTTGGTCCAAGCCAGTGTGAACACCAATGATGTGCGCGCCCAGCTTGGCAGCTTCTTTAGTGCGTGTTGCCTTGTCTTGAACATTGATCAGGTCAACTTGCGCTTCCTTGCCGTACTTATTGGCCACATCAACTACACCCTTGATAGTACCCAGGTCAGCGGTGCCCAGAACTGTACAGATATCGGCACCTGCCTTGTAGAATGGTTCTGCTTCGTAGTAACCAGCATCCATGGTCTTCAAGTCAACCAGGATCTTGTTGTTTGGGAATTTTGCACGCAAGGTTTGCAACAGCTCGATACCGTTGTGCTTGATGCAAGGTGTGCCAATTTCAAGAATATCTACATGCGGGGCTACCTTGGTAGCCAGTGCCACAGTTGCGTCGAAATCCAGAGAATCTAATGCCATTTGGGTTAGTGCCACGATATTTCCTCCACTCTATATAACAAGGGTTGTGCGATTTATGTTTTGTTAACCGCGTAATGATACATTTTTTCTGGATTTTGGGGGAACTTTCGTAATTTTCGACGATAAAACCATAATCACCTGCAATTTACAGAACTTTGCCTGCAAACCGGCGAAGTTCAACCAGATGACTTTAAGCCAGTATTTCCCGCAAAGCGGCAAGCAGCTGCTGATTTTGCGCGTCCGTTCCTATGGTGATGCGCAAATACGCTGCAATTCTGGCCGGTTTTTTGAAATGGCGGATTATGACGCTGCGTGAGCGCAGCAGCGCAGTCAATTCAGCGCCATCGCGGTCCGGATGCCTGGCAAAAATGAAATTGGCACCGGATGGCAATACTTCAAAACCCAGACCTTGCATGGCGGCTACCAGATTTTCACGGCTAGCCATTACTTTCTGGCGCGTCATCTCAAAATATTCAACATCTTCCATGGCGGCAATAGCCCCTGCACTCGCCAACCGGTCCAGAGGATAAGAGTTGAAACTGTCCTTCACGCGCGTCAAGGCCTCAATCAAATCCGGATGGCCAAGCGCATAACCCACACGCAAGCCTGCCAGCGAACGTGCCTTTGATAGGGTATGGGTTACCAGCAAATTAGGGAATTGGCCAATCACACCAACTGCAGACTCTGTCCCAAAATCCACATAGGCCTCATCAATGACTACAACAGAATCCGTATTTGCCTTGAGCAAACGCACAATCTCGGACAGCTTTAGCGGGATGCCTGTTGGTGCGTTCGGATTAGGGAAGATGATGCCGCCATTTGGCTTCAGGTAATCATCCACATTGATTTCAAAGCCCTCGGTCAGCGCTACAGTTTCGTAGTTAATCCCGTAGAGCCCGCAATAAACTGGATAAAAACTGTAAGTAATGTCCGGGAATAGCAATGGCGCGTCGTGTTTGAGCAATGCCTGAAAAGTATGTGCCAGCACTTCGTCCGAACCATTGCCAACAAAAACCTGATTCACGTCGAGGCCGTGCTGCTTGGCGATAGCTGCCTTCAGGCGATCCGAGTTGGGGTCTGGATACAGACGTAGCGGTTCCCCTACCTCGGCATGCAATGCCTCTAGCACTTTTGGGCTTGGCCCATAAGGGTTTTCGTTGGTATTGAGCTTGACCAGATTGGCGAGCTTGGGCTGCTCGCCCGGTACATACGGCGTCAAACCATGAACGACCTCACTCCAGAATTTGCTCATGATTAACCGCTCAAGACTTCAGGCGATACTCAGCAGAGCGGGCATGCGCTTGCAGGCCTTCGCCATAAGCCAGCGTTGCCGCCACCTTGCCCAGTTTCTGCGCACCCTCCGTCGACACCATGATCAGGCTGGAGCGCTTCTGGAAATCATAGACACCCAGCGGCGAAGAGAAGCGTGCCGTGCGTGAAGTAGGCAGCACATGGTTAGGACCGGCGCAATAGTCGCCAAGCGCTTCGCAAGTGTCACGGCCCATGAAAATGGCGCCGGCATGTTTGATCTTCTTGCTATAGGCCAAAGGATGTTCAACCGACAGCTCCAGGTGCTCAGGCGAGATATAGTTGGCAATCAGTGCAGCCTCATCCAGATCCTTTACCTGAATCAAGGCACCACGACCTTCCAGTGAAGTACGGATAATCTCCTTGCGCGGCATTTCTTCAAGCAGACGGCTTATGCTCGCATGCACCTTGTCCAGGAAATCTGCATCAGGCGAAAGCAGGATCGACTGCGCAAGCTCATCGTGTTCCGCCTGCGAGAACAGATCCATGGCAATCCAGTCCGGATCGGTCTTGCCGTCACAGATCACCAGGATCTCGGAAGGACCGGCCACCATGTCGATGCCGACAACGCCGAACACGCGACGCTTGGCAGCTGCCACATAGGCGTTGCCCGGGCCGACGATCTTATCCACTTGCGGAACGGTATCCGTACCATAAGCCAGTGCCGCCACCGCCTGCGCACCACCGATACAGAATACGCGGTCAACACCGCAAATTGCTGCAGCGGCAAGAACCAGCTGGTTCTTTTCTCCGGCCGGGGTCGGCACGACCATGATCAGCTCTTGCACACCCGCCACCTTGGCTGGAATCGCATTCATCAATACTGAAGATGGATAAGCCGCCTTGCCGCCTGGCACGTAGAGGCCGACGCGATCGAGCGATGTGACTTGCTGGCCCAGCAAGGTTCCGTCGTCTTCAGTGTAAGACCAGGACGACATCAGCTGCTTCTCGTGGTAGATACGAACCCGGTCAGCGGCCTCCTGCAGAGCTTTGCGTTGTTCTGCCGGCAAGCCATCCAGGGCTTTTTGCAGCTCGGTTTTTGACAACTCCAGTTCGCTGATGTCAGCGGCATCAAGGCGATCGAATCTGCGGGTGTATTCCAGCACCGCTTCGTCACCACGCTGCTTGACGTCACGCAGAATGTCGGCAACCACGGCATCGACGCTGTCATCCTGCGCGGTATCAAATGCCAGCAATGCCTTCAGTTTCTGGTCAAAATCCTGGTCTGTTGTTGAAAAACGTCTGATATTCATTTTTGTCTGCTTAATTCTCTATTTTCCGGAATTCTTTTTGTAATCCACTGCCCTGGCAAAATCATCCATGATGGGTTGCAGCAAACTGCGCTTCAATTTGAGTGACGCCTGGTTCACGATCAACCTGGAACTGATCTCACCCACTTCTTCCACCGCCTTCAGATTGTTGGCGCGCAGCGTACCGCCAGTACTCACCAAATCGACAATCGCATCCGCCAAACCCACCAACGGGCCCAACTCCATCGAGCCATAAAGCTTGATGAGATCGACATGCATACCCTTGTCGGCAAAGTGCTCGCGCGCGGTCTTCACATATTTGGTGACCACTTTCAGGCGCGCGCCCTGGCGGATGGAACCGAAATAGTCAAAATCCTCGCGCACGGCAACCATCATCTTGCAGCGGGCAATTTCCAGATCCAGCGGTTGGTAGAGCCCTTCACCACCATGTTCGTTCAACACATCCTTACCGGCAATACCCAGATCGGCTGCGCCATATTGAACATAGGTGGGCACATCCGTCGCACGCACAATAATCAGCCTCACATCCTCGCGATTGGTCGGCAGGATCAGTTTGCGCGAAGATTCCGGGTCTTCCAGCGCAGAAATACCCGCCGCTGCCAGCAGTGGTGTGGTTTCCTCAAAAATACGGCCCTTGGATAAGGCAATTGTAATCATGCTATTCCTAATCTAGATCTAGTGCTCGCGGCGCACTTTTGCGCCCAGCGCCGTCAATTTTTCTTCCAGTCGCTCATAGCCACGATCCAGGTGATAAATACGCTCTATAGTAGTCTCGCCTCGGGCAACCAGCGCAGCCAACACCAGGCTGGCGGAAGCGCGGAGGTCGGTAGCCATGACGGTCGCCCCGTCCAGATGCCCAACGCCGCGCACAATCGCAGTGTTACCTTCAACTTCTATATTCGCGCCCAGACGCTGCATCTCCTGCACATGCATAAAACGATTCTCGAAGATCGTTTCAATGACCCGTCCAGTACCTTCCGCCACCGTATTCAGCGCCATGAACTGGGCCTGCATATCCGTTGGGAAGGCCGGGTGCGGTGCAGTGCGTATATTCACCGAACTGAGCTTTTCAGGGCCGCTTACTGTAATCGTGTTTGCATCATGCTCAACACTGGCACCTGCTTCACGCAATTTCTCAATCACGGCATCCAGCAGGTCGGCGCGCGCATTATGCAATTTTACCTTACCACCGGTCATCGCTGCGGCGACCATATAAGTACCAGCCTCAATCCGGTCACAGACTATCTGATGTTGCGTACCGTTAAGGCGCTCGACACCATGTACCGTAATCACATCCGTGCCGGCACCCTCGATTTTCGCGCCCATCTTGATCAGGCATTCCGCCATATCGACCACTTCCGGTTCCCGCGCCGCATTTTCGAGCACGGTCGTCCCTTTAGCCAAAGTCGCTGCCATCATCAGGTTTTCAGTCCCCGTCACGGTCACAATATCCATGAAAATACGGGCGCCCTGCAAACGCTTGTTGGGCAAGTGTGCGGTTGTTGCTTCTATGTAGCCATGCTCAATGTGGATCTCCGCTCCCATCGCCCTCAGACCCTTGATGTGCAAATCCACCGGACGTGAGCCAATGGCGCAGCCGCCAGGCAGGGAGACTCGTGCATGTCCAAAACGGGCAAGCAAAGGACCCAGGACCAGAATCGAGGCGCGCATGGTTTTCACCATCTCATAAGGCGCTTCGTGGGAAGTGATGTTGCCGGCATCCAGCGTAACCTGTCCAGCCCGACCGGCATCCACCTTGACGCCCATATGCTCAAGCAAACGATAGGTGGTACTGACATCACGCAAACCGGGGACACTTGAAAGCACCAGCGGCGTTTCTGCCAGCAAGGCTGCACAGATGATAGGCAGGGCCGCATTCTTTGCACCGGAAATGGTGACATCGCCATGCAATGGTACGCCACCGACTATGACTAATTTATCCAATTAACTTGCTACTTCCTGCAGCATCTTCTGCAATTCGCCCTGTTCATAAAGACTGCGCATGATATCTGAACCGCCGACAAACTCACCTTTGATGTAAAGCTGCGGAATGGTCGGCCAGCTGGAGAACTGCTTGATGCCATCACGTATTGCCGGGTCAGCCAGCACATCGACCGCGACAAAGTCCTTCAGGCCGCATGCCTGCAAAATCTGCACAGCCAGCCCGGAAAACCCGCACTGCGGAAACTTTGGGCTACCCTTCATGTAAAGCACAACAGGATTAGACGTCACCTGATTCCTGATTAATTCCTGTGTATCCATCTTCAAACTCTCCAAATAAATTCGTTATCTTGCCTGGAACTGCAACCAGGCTTCCGGGGTAAAGGTGCGCATGGACAATGCATGGATTTCTTCCCGCATCCTGTCACCCAACGCCCGATATACCAACTGATGCTGCTGCACCATATTCTTGTCGACGAATTGCGGGCTAACGATCAAGGCTTCAAAATGCTGCCCATCGTCACCCTGCACTTGTACATAATCACAAGCCAGACCTTGCCTGATGTAAGCCTCTACTTCTGCTGCACTCAACATTCCCAATCCCATCGCTAACCGCGTAATTTATAACCGGATTTAAGCATTCCGAGAGCCAGCCATGATATGGCAAAAAAGCTCAGCGCAACAATACTCAAACTCACGGCCGGTGAAATGTCACCCACACCAAAAAAACCATACCTGAAACCATCAATGATATAGAAGAAAGGGTTCAGGTGAGACACTTGCTGCCAGAAAGGCGGCAGCGAGTGTATCGAATAAAACACGCCGGACAGGAAAGACAGCGGCATGATAATGAAATTCTGGAATGCCGCCATCTGATCAAACTTGTCCGCCCACATACCGGCGATAATACCGAATGCCCCCAGCAGCGCACTCCCCAGTATGGTGAACAGCAGCACCAGGAATGGGTGTGTGATCGGCAAGTCAATAAAAAGTATCACCACCAGATAGATGCCCAAGCCAACGACCAGGCCGCGCACAATGGCTGCAGTCAAGAATGCCAGGAAAAACTCCAGGTAGGAAATCGGCGTCAGCAGGATAAATACCAGATTACCCATGACTTTTGACTGGATCAGGCTGGAGGAACTGTTGGCAAAAGCGTTCTGCAGTACCGACATCATAATCAAGCCAGGGATCAGGAATGCCGTGTAATTGATACCATGCACCTGCACCCTGCCCTCCAGCACATGTGAGAATACCAGCAAGTAAAGCAGGGCCGTCATCACCGGAGCTGCCACCGTCTGAAAACTCACGCGCCAGAACCTGAGCAGCTCTTTCTTGAACAGCGTCCACGGGCCGCGCGTTTTGGTCGAAATCAAATTCATGGCTGACTTACCAGGTCGACAAATACATCTTCCAAATCGGCTTCTATCAATTGCATGTCTTCGACCACAATATTGGCTTGCCGTATCTCAGCCAGCACGCTTTCAACTTGCGTAACCTCAATTAGCGCCAGCATGTATTCATTGGCCTCTTCATGACGCAGCAGTGGCCGCAAGGTTTCAGGTAGCGCCGCCGAAAGCTTGAGCCGGAGGTTCTTGCCCGGGATTTTTTTCAACAGGTTCGCGGTACTGTCAAGGGCGATGATTTGCCCCAGCTTCATCATGGCAACACGCGAACAGAGCGTTTCCGCTTCTTCCAGGTAATGTGTGGTCAGAATGATGGTGTGACCTTCGCGGTTCAAACGCTTGATAAACTCCCAAAGCATTTGCCGCAGCTCAACATCAACGCCGGCAGTCGGCTCGTCCAGCACAATCACTGGCGGCTTGTGCGCCAAAGCCTGCGCTATCAGCGCACGGCGCTTCATCCCGCCTGACAGTTTGCGCATATTGGTATGCGCTTTATCAGCCAGACCCAAACACTCGATGACCTCATCGATCCAGGCATCGTTTTCCGGTCCGTGCCCGAAATACCCGGCCTGAAAACGCAACATTTCACGCACATTGAAAAACGGGTCGAACACCAGTTCCTGTGGCACCACACCCAGTGCATGCCTGGCCTGGCGATATTGCGCCTGCACGTCAAAACCCATTACCGATAACTTGCCACTGGTTGGACGTATCAACCCCCCCAGCAGGTTAATCAGTGTCGACTTTCCGGCTCCATTGGGGCCAAGCAGGGCAAAGAACTCGCCCTGCTCTATCGTCAGGTCGATGCCCTTGAGTGCTTGCAGATTGCCATAGTGCTTTTGCACCTGCTCAATTTTGATTGCAGGAATCATTCAGGATATAGAGAGGCACTGCCTCGAAAATCAATGCGCAGCTGCGTGCCCGGCAGCCTGTGGAATGAAATCGAGAACGCCATAAAGTGATGCCAGGCTGGTCAGACTGGCAGGGAGATTGCTGTAAACGAGCCTGGTTTGATTCATCCCGGCCTCGCGCAACCATTCAAAAAGCAGGCTGATAGCGATTGAGTCCACTTCCGTCACGCCGGACATATCCACTTCCAGCGATGGGGAGCCATTGACCATTATTCTCTGGGCGAGCAGGCTCTCAACATCTCCGATCAGCAAACTTCCGCTAACCAGCCACTTTCCGTCAATTTTAGTAATTTCTGCCACGGTATCAGTCAACTATCTATCAAACACCAGCTTGCTTGTTTTTCTCAACCAGTTTCTGAATCAGCCCATCCATACCACCAGCCTGGCGAATCTCATTACTGAACTGGCTACGATAGTTAGTCACCAGGCTGACATCTTCAATCACGATATCAAAGACTTTCCAGCCATTTGGACCCTTCTCCAACGTGTAATCTATGCCAATGGGCTGACCACCCGGCTGCAGGATCTTGGTTCGAACAGTCGCCCTGGTGGAATCTGGCTGCAGGCGGAATGGCAAATACTCTATAGTCTGGTTGCGATACTTGGACAGTGCGCTGGCATAGGTACGCAGCAGCAAGCTACGGAATTCCTTCTGGAACTCAGCCTTCTGTTCCGGGGTGGCAGCTAACCAATTCCTGCCCAGCACCAAACGGCTGACGCGATCGAAATCGAAGTTGGGCAAGATTTTGGCTTCCGCCAGGTCAAAAATCTTCTTCTGGTCGCCAGCCTGGATATCCTTGTCATTTTTGACAATTTCCAGGACTTCTTCGGCAGTCTTCTTGACCAATACATCCGGTGTAACCTCTGCCATTGTCAGCGAACTGAAGCCCAGCAATGCGAGAAGAGATATAAATTTAAATATTAATTTCATGAGATTCACCTGATCCTGAGTAACGGAATTATTCCTTGGTTTCTGTTGCTTTACTGTAAAGGAATTGACTAATCATCTTTTCCAGAACGACCGCATCCTGGGTTTGCATGATTCTATCGTTTTCCTGCAGATATTCTTCTTCCCCGCCTGCTTCCAGCCCAATGTACTGTTCACCCAGCAAACCGGCAGTATAGATATTGGCAAAAGTGTCTTTGGGGAAGCGATAGCGCTTATCCAGCTTGAGAGTCACTTTCGCTTCATAAGTTGCGCTATCAAACTGAATCCCATCTATCCGGCCCACAACCACACCGGCGCTCTTGACCGGGGAACGCGGCTTGAGGCCACCGATATTCTGGAAACCGGCCGTCACCGTATAAGTTTCACCAATATTGGATGTAGTAAGATTGCCAACTTTCATTGCCAAGCCCAGCAACGCCGCGACACCAAGCGCTGCAAACACGCCCACCCATAAGTCAATTTTGGTTCTTTCCATCATATCTCCTCAAATTCCCTTACTACTTATCAGCTAATCATGAACGAGGTCATGATGAAATCCAGGCCCAGTACGGCCAATGACGAATTCACAACCGTGCGCGTTGTGGCACGGCTGACGCCATCAGCGGTTGGCGGCGCATCATAGCCCTCAAACAGGGCGATCATGGTACAGGCCACACCAAACACGCAGCTTTTAATGACCCCATTGAGGACATCTTCCCTGAAATCAACAGATTCCTGCATTTGCGACCAGAAGGCTCCGCCATCCACACCAATCAGCGGCACGGCAACCAGGTAGCCACCGAGAATACCCACCATGGAGAACAGCGCTGCCAACAGTGGCATGCTGATCACGCCACCCCAGAATCGCGGTGCGACAACGCGCGCAATCGGGCTGACCGCCATCATCTCCATTGCCGACAACTGTTCGGTCGCTTTCATCAAGCCGATTTGCGCTGTAATCGCCGTACCGGCACGCCCTGCAAACAACAGCGCGGTAACCACAGGGCCGAGCTCGCGAACCAATGAAAGCGCAACCAATACCCCGATGGCATCGGAGGAACCATATTTCTGCAGCGTATTATAGCCCTGCAAACCCAACACCATGCCGACGAAAAACGCCGAAACGAGGATAATAATCAGTGACAAGACGCCAGTAAAATAGACTTCCTTTATTATCAGGTAAGGCCGGCGCAGGCTTTCACCGGAAGACGCCAGGGTATAAGCAAACAGGCGCGATGCCGAACCCAGGCGCCAGAATTGATCGATCAGGCGATGGCCGAAACCCTGCAACAATGCCGCCGACTTGGCAATGACTCGACTAAGCATCATGACCCCTCAGCATATCGCCCTTGTAGTCAGGGGCCGGATAATGGAAAG
This sequence comes from Betaproteobacteria bacterium HGW-Betaproteobacteria-8, assembly GCA_002842135.1. The sequence goes on from PHCD01000011.1 coordinate 21,274, forward strand.
GCACCGGGCCATCGACTTCACCATGCACGAATTGATGCACGAACGGCAAGGTCGATCCACGCAGCTCATCAGGCGTACCTTCAGCCGCCACAACCCCGTCAGCCACAAAATAAACATAATCCACAAACGAGAATGCCTCTTTCACATCGTGCGTCACGACGATTGAAGTAGAACCCAACGCATCGTTCAATCTGCGAATCAGATTGCAGATCACGCCCATGGAAATCGGATCGAGACCGGCAAACGGCTCGTCATACATGATAATCGCGGGATCCAGCGCCACCGCACGCGCCAGCGCAACACGGCGCGCCATCCCGCCGGAAAGCTCAGTCGCCATCAGGTCCCGGGCACCGCGCAGACCGACCGCGTCCAGCTTCATCATTACCAAGTCACGAATCATCGCCTCTGGCAGGCTAGTATGCTCGCGCATGGGGAAAGCAACGTTTTCATAGACAGAAAGATCGGTAAACAAGGCCCCCATCTGGAACAACATGCCCATTTTGCGACGCAACTGCTGCAAGTCGTTGCGACTTTGCTCATGAACGACCTTGTCACCTACGCGAACTTCGCCGCTCACCGGCTTCAACTGGCCGCCAATCAACCGCAATATGGTTGTCTTGCCGCTACCGCTGCCGCCCATGATGGCCACGATCTTGCCGCGCGGAAAAGACATATTGATGCCTTTATGCAGCATGCGATTCTTATAGCCAAACGTAAGATTGTCGATTTCGACGATATTGTCAGTCATAGCATGTTGTTAGAGTTATCAGGCCGTCATTTTAATGCAAATATTGCTAATGGGCATAAGACGAAAATAAAAAGCCCGCTTTGGCGGGCTTTTTATTACAATCAATTCCAAGTCGCTAGAAAGCAAAACAGATAGTATAGGGGTTACCATCCACTATATTTGCACTAAGAACCGGTGCTGGCGCACCCGCCACAATTGCCCTTAGCGCCCCGGTACTAGATTCACCGTCGTCTAAATTCACGTCAATTTGTTTTACAAGCCTACCTACAATATTCTCCGAACACACCACATACTGACCCGCTGTATTGAGCCCATTTATTTCGACAAATCCAGTAGTTCCTTGCACACCCACACGACCACCATCTGCATTTCTAGGTAAATAATTGGCGTCCGCAACATTCGTTGGCCCTGTAGCCAAACCAGCCAATCGCACATGCTGCCAAAACAGAAAAGACTCGTCAGTTGCCGTAACAGAATTCCACAGACCATTAATCTGCGCGTTACCTAACGTAGCTACTGGGGTGGTCGCTCGTGTTGCCCCATTAATGTTCCTAGTAACATTCTGATCATCACCAGGAATTGCCCTAAACTTGTCCTGATATCCATAAATAAAGATTTGAGCGTTCTTAAGCTCACTCGCAATATTTTTTGCCTTGGCGCTGTTAATCAGCTCCTGGCCTTTTAGCACGCCACCTAGCAGCAAGCCAATAATCACCAGCACGATGGCTAGCTCGATAAGCGTAAAACCGGATTGTTTTTTCATTTTGTTCCCCAATTGGCGCGTATGCACTACGATAGCGTTTGATTTGATAATTTTGTACTGCAAACTTCATGCCAGTAAGAAATCTGCCAATGCACCGCGCTATTACTGGCACCCAACAGTATAGCTTGCAGCAAAATCAAGCCGCAACTGTCAAAATTTTGACGATATTGACAATTTGTTGACACTTTAACTTTAAATTAAGCTCACCATGCCAATCAAACTACTCGCCGAAAAAACCAGCAACCTGTTCCACCGTATGTCACTGGGCCTCATGCTTTTAACACTGCATATCGTCCTGGTTTGGGGTTTTGATGGTAACTTGCAAAAAGCATTCCTGATTTGCCATTACGGATTCTTTTTGCTGTGGCAACCGATCTGGCGCACGCAGGCTTCCCTCTCCCACTTTGCCTCGGCCTTGTTTATTGCGGGCGGACTGTTGCTTACCTATTACATGAGCTGGTGGCTGATGGCCTTCTGGGTTGCCGTCCTGTTTGGCTTGTTAGGCGGGCGCGTATTTTCCAGCAAAACCAGAAGCCGCCTGGCCTACCTGTTTGCCGCAGGCTATCTGCTAACCATGCTGTTGCTATGGGTGGTACCGAAGTTACTGGGCAGCGCCCAGGATATTGCCATTACCGAGTTTATCGTGACCTTTCTCATGCCTCTGCTGCCGGTTGCCATCCTCATCGCCGCGTCAGAGAATTCCAACGACCCCTCATCACCTCCCACACTGGATTTTTTCTATACGCTGCTGCTGTTATTGCTGGCCGTGATACTGGTACTTGGCAGTTACGCTATCGAGACATCCAGCGGGGCAAGCTACACCCTGGTCCTGGCAAAAGTGCTGTTTGGCCTGGCCTTCGCCTTGCTGGCAATCAGCTGGCTGTGGAATCCGCGCGCCGGTTTTGCCGGCATCGGCCACTTGCTTTCACGCTACCTGCTGAGCCTGGGCCTGCCGTTCGAACTATGGCTGAAAAATATTGCGGAGCTGGCCGAACAGAAGAATACGCCAAAAGACTTTATTGAGTCCGCCATGCATGAAATCGCCACCCTGCCCTGGGTCAGCGGCATAAGCTGGGATGCGCCCGAAGGCCGCGGGGAGTTGGGCGTTATGAGCAAACATTACTCCGATATCGACTTTCATGGTGTGCACATGCGCCTCTACACCCGCTTTGCACTGACGCCCGCTCTCGCCCTGCACCTGAAGCTGCTGACGCAAGTGCTGGGAGAGTTCTATGAAGCAAAACGTCGTGAAGAAACCCTGCAGCAAAACGCCTATATGCAGGCGGTTTATGAAACCGGCGCACGCCTGACCCACGACATCAAGAATATCGTGCAATCCATGAGCGCTCTATGCAGTGCCGCCGAACTCACGCCAAATGATGATGACGCCCTTCTGGCAGACCTGATTCGCCGCCAGTTACCGAAAATGAACCAGCGCCTGGCACTCACGCTGGACAAGCTGCAAGCACCAAACAGCGCGAGCAACCGCCGGGTAAAACTAGCGGACTGGTGGCTCAACCTGCAACAGCGGCATCATCAAACCAAGGTCCAGTTCCTGTCCGGGAAACTGCCCGACATTGAAGTGGACGATGAGGTACTGGATAGCGTAGTGGATAACCTGCTGCAGAATGCCATCGAGAAATCCCGCAATGAGGCAAACATCGAGATTGAGGCCGAGCTGGGTGTTGGCGAGAACTTCAGCATCGAAGTATCGGACTCCGGCAATGCCATGCCGCAGGACAAGGCAGAGCGCTTGTTCAAGCACCATGTGCGCTCTGAAAATGGCCTGGGGATCGGGCTCTATCATGCAGCGAGGCAAGCAAAACAGGCCGGTTACTCGCTAAGCCTGGTGAATAACCAGAATGGCGAGGTGCGGTTCCGGCTCGCACAGGAATCCTGATCTTCAAAGGCAATATCCAGTCCAATAAAAAAGCCAGGCTTTAAAGCCTGGCTTTTTTATTGTTTATTGCAGCTTTTTTTACAGCTCACCGTAAGAGTGCAAGCCCGAAAGGAACATGTTGACACCGATAAAGGCAAAGGTCGTCACCAGCAGGCCAATGACCGCCCACCAGGCCAGGACAGGACCGCGCATGCCCTTGACCAGCCGCAGATGCAGCCATGCAGCATAATTCAGCCAGACGATCAGCGCCCAGGTTTCCTTGGGGTCCCATGACCAGTAGCCACCCCAGGCCTCAGCTGCCCACATGGCACCGAGAATGGTGGCAATGGTAAAAAAGGCAAAGCCGATGGCGATTGCCTTGTACATCACATCATCCATGGTCTCGAGCGAAGGCAGGCGCGAAGTAAGGAAACCTTTGGCCGAGAGCAAATAGGCAGCACCGACCATGGCCGCCAATGAGAATGCGCCGTAACCGATAAAATTGGCCGGCACGTGTATCTTCATCCAGTAGGATTGCAGTGCAGGCACCAAGGGCTGAATGGTGTGTGCCTGACGATCAAAGATGTACCAGAGAATGAAACCGACAGCGGCACTGACAATCAGCATGACAAAACCACCCAGCTGGCGGGTAGCATAACGCTGCTCATAATAGAGATACAAGAGGGCGGTAATCAGGCAGAACAGGATGAAAACTTCATATAGATTGCTGACCGGGATATGGCCGACATCCGGCGCAATCAGGTAGGACTCATACCAGCGCACCATCATGCCGACAAAACCCATCAGGACGGCCGTCCAGGCAAGCGAGGAGGCGAATTTCCCGGTGAATTCAGAACGGTTAAACAAGGCAAGCCAATAAGCGGCTGTGGCGAGAATGAACAGCACATTCATCCACATGATGGCCGACTGACTCGAAATCAGGAACTTGAGGAAAAAGACCTGTTCCGCTTTCTGCAGGTCTGCATCGTAGAGCGAAATGGCGAAGATACTGAGCACACCCACAGCCGCGACCAGCGCACGCACCGGCTTCCATACCCAACCCAGCCAGATGAAAGTCAGCGCAGCGCCGAACAGGAAGCCCTGCTCATAGACATCCATATGATGGTTATATTGGTTAAAGGCAAAGAGCGCGCCAATCACCAGCACGATGGCATACAACCAGTCTTTCCAATCCAGACGTTTCAATAGTGGAATTGGTTCATCATTGATTAAAACGTTGTCCATGGTATTCCCCAAAAATAGATAAACAACTGCTACGCCAGCAGGCGCTGCAGTTGCTCTTGATAGCGTGCGAACTCAATATCCAGATCACGATTCTTGCGATTAGAGGATATGGCAAACAATACCCGGTTATCGGGTTTGACCAGCAACCAGATTCGTCGTTCACGAATATAGATCATGGAAAAAATACCGAGAACCAGCAAAACAGAACCGGTATAAACCAGGTTTTTGCCCGGAGAACGTGTCAGTTGCAGACCACTCGCTTCGCGGTGCTCGTATTCCTTCAACTGCAGGTAGAACGGGGTGCCATAAAAAAACAGGTCACTCAGACTGTTAAGGCTGTCCTGCAAAAACAGCATGGTTTGTTCATCAGGCTCTGATGGGGTCTTGCCGGCACGTTCACGCGCCAGATTATGCGCTTCGAATGCAGCCCCATTGATGATTTTGATATAGGTTTGGGCCGCATTGCCGCGCTCTTTTTCCGGAACCGACTCTTCAATCAGGCTGGCAATCCGCGTATAACCGCCTTTGCCGAAGGCGTCCAGCAATTGCCGCACGCTGGATTCAAACTTCTCTTTCATGTCCTTACTGGCGGCATCACCCGTCAAAGCACTGGCAGACAGGCGACGGGCGATCTCGGCATGCGAGGCCTCGTCCATCATTACCGCGCGCAAACGCATGAAGCCCTCGATTTCAAAATCCTCATCCACCGGGATACGCAAATACTTGAACTCTGCCTGCAGATCAGGCCGCATGCCGGAAACGAAATAGTGTCTATCATCCAGCTTCAGCGGCTGCATGTAACTCACATACTCACGGGCCTGACCCTGCGTATCGCGCACCTTGAATGTGACATTGGGGCCGACGTTATGCGGCTTGCCTTTGCCATCAGGGGAAAGATTGAGGATATTGAATTTACGGAAGTCATCAAATTCTATCGTCAGCGCAGCATCGCCTTCGCCCAGCGTCACTTCCTTGTGGATCGTACCCTTGACCGGCAACGGTGTCTGCTGTTGGCTGAACAGCCCCCACAGATTGAAATCCAGGTTGGAACCGCCATCCTGAAAATCGGATTGGTAGATAGCGATACCTTTATAGATTAAAGGCTTGTTAACACTGATGGTCGCTTCCAGCGGTTCCGCCAGGTCAGGGTCGGATATGACCAGGTCGCTCTCGAACGATTTGGGCTGGCCGGTGGCATAGTGTTCGATACGAAAATCCTTCAGCGCTACCCGGAATGGCAGCTCCTGCACCAGATAGCCATCGCGCATGCGCATGAAAGCAACATCGGCACTAGTGCCTTCTGGCAGGGTCATATTGGCACGGAAAGACAGATTCGCGATTGACAAGCGGCTTTCAGCCGGCACTTCCGAAGCAGCGATATCCAGCGTCTCGACCTTCTTATAGCCCAGCAGCTCCTGAATCTTGAATGGCACATTGCCATCTATCAGGCCGCCCACACAGATCACCACGATGGCCACGTGTGTAAATATATAGCCCAGACGTTGGTAGCTGCCTGCTTTTGCTGCAATCAGTTCGCCACCGTCTTTTTGCTGTACCGTTTTGAAGCGGAAGCCGCGTGCCGTCAGGAAACGTGCGAGCTTCGTCTTGACTTCTTCCGCCGTGCCGCTCGCCTGGTATTCGTGCTGATGACTGAAAGCGCGCAGCGATTTTTCCGTGGCATGTTCGCGCCAGACACGCATCTCGCGCAGCATGGTGGGGGAGTTACGATAAACACAGAGGCTGGTGGAAGTAACAAGGAACAGCAGGATCAGCAGAAACCAGACGCTGTGATAAACATCGTAAAGACCCAGCACTTCAAAGAGCTCGAACCAGAACTGGCCGAATTGCACGATGTAATTGGTATAGGGCTCGTTCTGCTTGAGCACGGTACCAATAATGGAAGCTATACCCAACACGGTCAGCAAGCTGACAGCGAAGCGCATGGAGCTCAACAGTTCATATATGCGTTTGGAAGTGGTTTGATGGGACTTCAAGGCTTGATCGTTTCAGTCGAGTTTGATAATCGGAGTTTAGGACATTCTTCCAGCCCATGAGTTGCCTGACCGGCAGAATTAAATAATCAGGGTTTAAATTCCTGGCGCCGGATAAAGTTAAGGGCGGCAAACGCCACCCTTAACCAGAACCTGATCGATATCCGTTTGCTTAACGCAAGCCCTGAATGTAATCAGCAACTGCAGCGATATCTTCATCACTCATCTTGCCAGCGATCATGCGCATCATCTTGGCTGCATCATTTGCACGTTCACCCGAGCGGAAGGTCTTCAGCTGCGCAATAGTGTATTCAGCATGCTGGCCTGCAAAACGCGGAAACTGCACTGGCACGCCAGCACCGGCAGGACCGTGACAGGATGCACAGGCTGGAACACCCATACCGGCGATCCCTGATTTGAAGATTTTTTCGCCTGCGGAGCCCTTGCCATTGGATTGGGCTGTACCGCCTTTAGGTGCCTGGCTTGCATAGTATGCACCGAGGTTATCCATATCTTGCGGTGTCAGCGTTGTGACCATACCGGCCATCACTGCATTCTTGCGTTCGCCGGATTTGAAATTTTTCAGTTGCTTGGCAATATATTCTGGATGCTGGCCAGCCAGTTTCGGGTACATGGGAATCATGCTGTTGCCATCGGCACCGTGACAAGCCAGGCAAACCTGATTAGCAATTGTGGCGCCCTTGCCTGCATCACCAGCAGCGTTGGCAGAAACGGCACTGAACAAACCTAACGCAAATGCCGCAAATATACGGAAACTCATACCCGACTCCTCAGTACTCAACAGTTGATACAAAATGGTTACACAACAATAATCGCGCTATTTTATCGAAAAGCGTCATATCGTGATAGCATTTTCCACTCTTCAGCGCTTTATAAGTTTATCTCTCATGCCCCTGTTTCAAAATGCCAGCTTTTACATTTCCGCGCACAACCTGCGTGACCTGCCTCCCCCTGCGGGTATCGAGGTCGCGTTCGCGGGGCGCTCCAATGCCGGCAAATCCAGCGCACTCAACACCCTGGCCAACCACAACCGGCTTGCCTATGTCAGTAAGCAGCCTGGACGCACGCAACTGATCAACTTTTTCACACTGGGCGATGAGCGCTTTCTGGTCGACCTGCCGGGTTACGAACTGATCAACTTTTTCACACTGGGCGATGAGCGCTTTCTGGTCGACCTGCCGGGTTACGGTTATGCAAAAGTGCCGCAAGCCATGCGCGAACACTGGCAGATGACGCTGTCCGCCTATCTCAGTTACCGCACCTCATTACACGGCCTGGTGCTGGTCATGGACTGCCGCCATCCGCTCACACCGCTGGACCGGAAAATGCTGGACTGGTTCTGCCCCAGCGGCAAGCCTGTGCATGTTTTGTTGACCAAGTCCGACAAGCTCTCCCGCAACGCTGCCAATCAGACCCTGCAGGCAGTGAAAAAGGAACTGAACGAGACTTGGGGAAATTGCACGGTACAACTCTTTTCCAGCTTGAAGAAACAGGGCGTGGAAGAGGCCGAAAAGATCATCGGCCAGTGGTTATTTGCGGATGAAGATAAGATCCCAGACACCGTGGCCTAGATTCAGGCCGCGCTTCTCGAACTTGGTCAGCGGCCGGTAATCCGGTCGCGGGGCATAATCCTTCGCGGTGTTTTCCAGCAACGGTTCAGCACTCAGCACCTCCAGCACCCATTCCGCATACTCTTGCCAATCTGTCGCCACATGAATGTAAGCGCCCGCTTTCAGCTTGCTGCACAGCATGCTGATGAACGCCGGCTGAATCAAGCGTCGCTTGTTATGGCGTTTTTTATGCCAAGGGTCGGGGAAAAAGATATGCACACCATCCAGCGCACCATCGGCAATCATGTTGTTCAGCACTTCCACTGCGTCGTGCTGAACCAGCCGTAGGTTGGTCAGCTGTGATGCCTCGATCAGCCTGAGCAGATTGCCGACACCAGGGCCGTGCACCTCGATACCCAGATAGTCGATATGCGGGTTGGTCGCGGCGATGGCTGCCGTGCTGTCGCCCATGCCGAATCCGATCTCCAGAATCTTGCAGCTTTCTGTACGGCCGAACAGGGCATCCAGTACCAGCAACTCCGGTTTGTAGGCAACGCCAAAACGCGGCATATTGGTTTCGATCGCACGTTGCTGGGCAGGCGTCAAACGCCCCTGACGCAGGACAAAACTGCGTATCGGCCGGTGTTTCAAATCCTCGTTTGCGGTCTCGTCTTTTTCGGACATGATAATCTGCGCTCAATAATAAGGCGGCGATTATACCTGAGTCGTTCAGGGCGGTTTCTTCGAACGCTCCTGTTAGAGCGTATGCGACCGGTCGCCCTGCATGAAACCAATAAGCGAACGCTCACATCGCTTGCCCAGTGCCATCACCTTGAACAACTCACCCATCTCGGCTGGCGACAATAGTTTCTGTGCCTGTGATGCAAGTGGCGCATAAAGCGCCATGTCGTGCGGTGAAACGCGACTTAGCAGCTCTGTAATGCCGCAGTTGATGAGAAACTGCGCTTGGCCGCAATAACCCTTCAACTCCAGGCCATTCACCTGTGCCACCTGCGCCACAGCGCTGAAATCAACATGCGCCGTGATGTCCTGCAAACCGGGATAGAGAAAAGGGTCATCATGGGCATGATGCCGGTAATGGCACATCAGGGTGCCCTGATTGCGTTGAGGATGGTAATACTCGCGCCGCGGGAAGCCGTAATCAATGAACAGCATGACCCCGCTTTCCAGCACCTGCGCAAGACTGCTCACCAGCCCGTTGGCTGCCGGGCAGAGCTCCGTCACATAATCAGGCGGCAAATCCAGTCCGGCAAGCAAGGCCTGCAGTTGTTTGTTGACCAACGGCCGCTCCGTCCAGGCAAAGCCCTGCTCACTCGCAACGACACCCAGTTCCAACGGCCCGCCAACCGAAGTCTTGACGACATGCACCGGCAGGGCATCCAGCACCTCATTGGCCAGAATCATGCCGCTGAAATTCTCAGGCAAGGCATCCAACCACTGCACCCTGCTCAAAAGTTCTGGCGACAACTTGGCCGCCAGCGTCTGTTGCTGCACCTCACGTAAATAAGCACTTACTTCCAGAATCAGGTAACGCCCCGGTACCCGTTGCAACCGCTCCAGTTCAAGCAACAGCTCGGCGGCAAGACTGCCAGTACCTGCACCCAGTTCGAGAAGGTCGCCCGACGTAGCCTCCAGCACCTGTGTCGCCTGCCTTGCCAGACATTGCGCGAACAGCGGCGAGATCTCCGGCGCCGTGACAAAATCCCCGCCATGCCCGAACTTTTTTGCCCCGCCGCTGTAATAACCTAGCCCCGGCGCATACAATGCAAGTTGCATGTAGCGGGCGAAATCGATCCAGCCCTGGTTCCCGGCAATCTCCGTTCTGATTTTTTGTGCCAGCATTTCGCTGTGCGCGATGGCTTCAGCGTCCGGGGCAGGTAAGGTAGCGTTCATAGACCCGGATTATAATGGCTTGGCAAGCTAGCCAGTTTTTTTGACAAGTTTTTTTAATAGCGCCATTTTTTGATATTTAAAGGCATTCATTGGAATTCAGCGTGAGCGATAGCACAGAAAACAGCCTTGAGAATAAAGTCATCCTCATCACCGGCGGTGCCAAACGCGTGGGCGCAGCCATTTGCCGCATGCTGCACGCCGGTGGCGCCAAATTGATGATCCACTACCGGCAATCTGCCTCCGAAGCACGCGCACTACAAGCCGAACTCAACCTGCAACGGCCGAACTCAGTCGCCATCATTCACGGCGACCTGCTCAACCTGGCCGTACTGCCCAAGCTGGTGCAAGAGACCGTGCAGCATTTCGGCCGTCTCGACGTGCTGATCAACAATGCCTCCAGCTATTACGCCACCGAACTGGGCGACATCGGCGACGACCAGTGGCAAGACCTGATCGGCTCCAACCTGAAAGCGCCGCTGTTCCTGTCACAGGCCGCCGCTGCCGAACTGGCCAAGACCAGAGGCTGCATCGTCAACATCACGGATATGCATGTGGAACGCCCGAAAAAAGGCTACGTCGTCTACAGTGTGGCCAAGGCCGGACTTGTTACCCTGACCAAATCGCTGGCGCACGAGATGGCACCCGATGTCCGCGTCAACGCCGTGGCTCCCGGGCCAGTCATGTGGCCGGAAGACAACCCCCAGTTCGATGAAGTGTATCGAAAAAGAGTCATCTCGCAGACCCTGTTGAAACGCATCGGTGAAGGTGATGATGTCGCCAAGGCCGTCCGCTTCCTGATCCAGGACGCACCGTTCATGACCGGGCAAGTGATCGCCGTCGATGGTGGCCGCTCGCTGAATCTTTGAGCCTCATAAAAATCGGCCCAGAATTACACAGCATACTGCTGCGCAATTCTGGGCAAGCTATAAGACCGATACGAGGTTGTAGCTCCCTCTCTCACCCCGGATAAACTACAATCACGCGGCAGAGTTCTACACCATAACCGCGGTTGTAGCTCCCTCTCTCACCCCGGATAAACTACAATGCAAACCCTCTAAGTAATCCCGCCATGCGGGTTGTAGCTCCCTCTCTCACCCCGGATAAACTACAATGATACTCGCTCAATTAGCTTGGTGCCGTTGGTTGTAGCTCCCTCTCTCACCCCGGATAAACTACAATAGGCGATGGGCTATCCAACGCTGTGTATATGTTGTAGCTCCCTCTCTCACCCCGGATAAACTACAATGCCGAGAGCAGCGCAGCCCAGGTGTGGCCGGTTGTAGCTCCCTCTCTCACCCCGGATAAACTACAATTGGGGCGTCATGCATCCGGTAAGTAGAAAAGTTGTAGCTCCCTCTCTCACCCCGGATAAACTACAATTGACGCCGGAATTGATGGCGGAACTGAAAGGTTGTAGCTCCCTCTCTCACCCCGGATAAACTACAATCATCAAGGAGTGAATCATGAAATCTGAAGAGTTGTAGCTCCCTCTCTCACCCCGGATAAACTACAATCTGCAGCCGATCAGTACCAGCGGGAGGGCTGTTGTAGCTCCCTCTCTCACCCCGGATAAACTACAATCCTCACAGGTTTAACATTCCATCCGAAGCGGTTGTAGCTCCCTCTCTCACCCCGGATAAACTACAATCAGTTACGGCGGTTGGTTCAAGCCCTTTCGGTTGTAGCTCCCTCTCTCACCCCGGATAAACTACAATAACGGCCGTTTGTTCCGCGTAAGTGGTGTAGTTGTAGCTCCCTCTCTCACCCCGGATAAACTACAATGAATTCATCGACTGGCCTGTACGTGCAGCTGTTGTAGCTCCCTCTCTCACCCCGGATAAACTACAATCCACGGTGTACGATGATTCATGCGATGAACGTTGTAGCTCCCTCTCTCACCCCGGATAAACTACAATGCGGACGGTGAGGTCAAGCGCAAAGGTGAGGTTGTAGCTCCCTCTCTCACCCCGGATAAACTACAATGTGGGCGTTAGCTGTGCCGCCGCCCAATCCGTTGTAGCTCCCTCTCTCACCCCGGATAAACTACAATTGGAGAACCCTTCACCATTTATCGTTCAGGGTTGTAGCTCCCTCTCTCACCCCGGATAAACTACAATGTTCGACCCGGAGCCGAACACCAAGGAAGTGTTGTAGCTCCCTCTCTCACCCCGGATAAACTACAATAACCATCAAGGAGTGAATCATGACTGAAGAGTTGTAGCTCCCTCTCTCACCCCGGATAAACTACAATATAGAGTTGGCGGTGGTGGAAGGCCATGGCGTTGTAGCTCCCTCTCTCACCCCGGATAAACTACAATAAAACACAGACTAGCCTCTGATTATCGGAAGTTGTAGCTCCCTCTCTCACCCCGGATAAACTACAATTAGGCGTGCCAATTTCAGCGAAAGCTTCCGGTTGTAGCTCCCTCTCTCACCCCGGATAAACTACAATACGGTACGCCGGCCGAGCGAAGCCGCGGTGGTTGTAGCTCCCTCTCTCACCCCGGATAAACTACAATACATCGCCAAAGATTGATGAACGGTAAGCAGTTGTAGCTCCCTCTCTCACCCCGGATAAACTACAATATTCGATAAAAACAATCCAGAGCATATTGAGTTGTAGCTCCCTCTCTCACCCCGGATAAACTACAATGAACCCCCTTGATTTACCTGCAAAACAGAAGTTGTAGCTCCCTCTCTCACCCCGGATAAACTACAATAATTGACCGGCAAGCTGCTGAATTGCGCGAGTTGTAGCTCCCTCTCTCACCCCGGATAAACTACAATGAACAGGAACCTGATGGAGCGCCGACAGAGGTTGTAGCTCCCTCTCTCACCCCGGATAAACTACAATAAGCCCAGGGCAAAGGTGATTATCAGGAGGGTTGTAGCTCCCTCTCTCACCCCGGATAAACTACAATGGTTAAGTATTTACCAATCGCCCCAGCACTGTTGTAGCTCCCTCTCTCACCCCGGATAAACTACAATGAAAATGCAAAGTGTGTCTGCATCCAGTGAGTTGTAGCTCCCTCTCTCACCCCGGATAAACTACAATAGCTGCTGCTATCCCCAGCAGCAGCGGAGCGTTGTAGCTCCCTCTCTCACCCCGGATAAACTACAATACTGCTGTAGCAGGAAAAGCATGGGAGACAGTTGTAGCTCCCTCTCTCACCCCGGATAAACTACAATAGTAGCCATGCAGCCCCCAACAAGCCAATCGTTGTAGCTCCCTCTCTCACCCCGGATAAACTACAATAGGCTCTCACCTAAGCCCCAACCAGCAAAACTGGGCGGGGCTTTTTATTTTCAAAAAACCACTAAAAGAGAATCATCTGGTTGGCCTTAATGGCTTTTTCCTGGAAAAGTGGTAGGCCAACCAACAACTTCATGCTCGCATATTGTTTTTCTGTCACGGTTAACACACGGACTGAACCATCAGAGGGGAGATTGGATACTAAACGCTGCATATGCTTTTCTTCTGCATCACGTCCATTCAAGATACGACCATATACAGAAAACTGAATCATATCGAAGCCATCATTCAGCAAATAACGACGAAACACGGTATAAGCCCTGCGCTCGGCTTTAGTGACTACAGGCAGATCAAAAAACACGAGCATGCGCATATATCGTCGTGTCTCCGCGCTCATGGCTTACATTTCAAAGCCATGCTGACGCAAGCCTATTAAGACGGGCAACTCTAAAACACTTTCATTAGCGCCATCAAACAGACGGACTAGAGATTCAGTGGCTTGCTCAATGCTAGAAAGCACACTCATATTGCCGCGCGGCATTTGTACATCGACATTGAGCAACCCTACTAACGCCACTTTATCAGCAGGTGCTAAATCAACTTCTGGCAATGCATGTGGGTTAATGTGTTGGAATACGTGTAAATCTACCAAGGCACGGTAAGGCTCAATCAAATCATCAGCCAGATTGAAAGCGTTTTGCTCGCTACGATGAAACAACCCGATGTTGGGCTGAAAACCATGCGCTACCAGAGCACGCGTGATGGCGCCACGAATAATCGCGTAGCCGTAATCCAGCGCAGCATTAACCCAACAATCTTTAGCACGATGAAAACCAGTACCGAATATCTGTGGAAAGTAATAGCTACTGGCCTGTGCCTCCATATTTTCAGGGTCCCCAGACCGTACACGACTAGCATAAGACTCAAGCCGCTCAATATCACCACGCTTAACTAACTTTAAGCATTTCGCCTGATTGCTGATTTTTACTTTGACAATCTCAGCCCATGCCCGCTTGGCTTGCGGCTTATCAATATCCAGTTGTAAACGCATCATGCGCGTAGCGCGACTATGGCTTAAAAATGGCACAAACACGCCATTTGGCTGGTGGTTATCGCCGGTGGAATAAAGCCCGATACCATATTCACCACAAGCAGATAGCACTGGATGCGTAATCGTGATTTCACGATTATTCAACACAATCACCGCAATATCTTCAAACGGTACACGGGCAGATTGCTGCTGCTCGATGACAAGCGAAAAATGCTCGCGCTTGAGCTTAGCTGGTTGAGAGATAACGACGCTACGCCAGACCACGTCGCTCTTCTTTCAATACGGGATAAATATTGCCAAGGACATCAACGTTAAATTTTTCTACTGCTAAAGCAGTTTTAACGCCAATGCCGCGAATCAAACCACTTTTACCAACAGAAGCATTTCTATCTTGCGCCCATACATTAATTGCCCCAGTCGCTCTATCACATCCAGAGTAGTAGCCAGTTTGGATTTCAGATTTCAAAGTAACTTTCACAAAGTCATTTGGATACAAGGAAAAACAAAAATCAAAACTCTCGTCAATCAGCGTCCACTCATCCTCATCTTTAAATGCCACAACCGCTCTATCAGGTAATGTTTTAGCCACCGCATGATGCACATACACAGGCACCAAGTGAAATTTATTGGCTTTGGTAAACACATCCACCCGTAGCATGGTGTCATTTTTGGCAACACCATGACGAATGGAAATACCAGATAGCTTGTCAATCACCATCGTGACAGTGCGCACTATGGGGCCAGCTGAGCCATCGTTCATGGGTTTACGCGGCAACGCCCTCAAGCGTTCAATCTCAGCCCTTTCATCCATGGTGAGCGCTCGTTTTTCTTTACCGCGGCCAGCACTAGCTTCGATCTCTTTCGCGCGCTTTTCTCGTTCATCTTTACCTTGCAGCCAAATTGCTATTGCGGCGTAGAGTTTTTCATTGCGATGCGGATCAATCAGCTTGCAATTAACGCGCTCACCATCAATAACTTCACCTAAGTCTTTGAGTGATAAATTCGTCACAACGACTTTTTGTGTCACGCTCCCCATTTTCCTCAAACGCTCGGTCTGCCCGTAAATGGTTTCCTTATGTGCTGCCCCACTGTTTCGCCGTTGCGGCGCACGAGAGACAAACAAAGGCTTGACGCTTTCCAACTCATCTTCTGAATAAGTGCCTAGATTCGCCAGTTCGGCTTTCATCAATAGCCAATCATCCACCAATCGCCTTGCCTCCAACTCTTGCCTGAAATGTGGCCATGGGTCTGGGAAGTGTTCTTTCAATTGCTGATACATGGCAGGATTAGCAATCTCACCCGTCGTCACATCGACAAAGCCTTCGCTAACTTTTTCTAGCTCTTTGCGCCGTGAATAATCGGACAATCGCTTCACCATGCCATGACTGCACGCAGCCACCACGGCCGCATCCAACGCATGATGGCGGTCACTATCGGCGCGGACTTTGGTTAAACCCCATCGTGCACGTAAAAAGGCGGTCATTTGTCCGCTCAATACCACGCATCGCTTTGCTTCACTGGTGTCAGCTAATTGCAAGAATTGCTCGACATAGTTTTTGAAAAAACGGCAAATGTAGCGCGTGTCGTTGAGATTTCTGTCGCGAAACTCAGCAGAATCTTCTTTACCGAACTCTTTGCGCAGCAGCCTACTGCGCTTGGCTTGGCGGTAAGCTTTATTGCTGTTGACAGACACTTCAAACTGATGCCAGCGCTCACTATTGTTTTTGCCATCCAGATATTCGTAAGGAGTCTGGTTGCCTTTATTGCGGTTTTCGCGCGCCAATACCAACACACGATTATTTTTGCTGTCATCAAAGCTGCGGGAATACGGCAATGCATGGTCAATTTCTACATAGCCCATTTCAAATAACCGGTGTATGTCCAAAGTCTCACGCGAATAGGCGCATTTACACTCTTGTTCCTCGTACAACTGCCACTTCTCGAAGTCACGACCTTTCAAGTCACCAGATGCATTGAAGGTTTCATTGAATTTATCGCGAGCAATTTTATTGCGGTCACGAAAATCTTCCTGAGCATCTTTAATCTTACGGCGCTCATCGAGTGGCCTAGATAAATCACGTGCCATTTCAATATTGACCTGATGCGGAGAGCCGTATTTTTTAATCAACGCGTTCATGACTTTTCGCGCTTGATTAAGCGCTCGAAGTACCACTGGGTTACGCGGCACGTCAATATTTTCATTGAAAATCAGCTTGCCTGTTTTATCACGCGCGCTATAAAACGGCGGCAGATAGTGCAGTTTTTCATCGTCCGGCTTGATTAGTTGACTATGGTGATACCCAGCCTCAATGCAAGCCTCGTCATAGCGTAAGCCGCGCTCCATATGCGGGACAATTTTGCGTAAAGCCTTAAGCGACAAATTGCTGAATTTGTCAAAGCGTATACCTTGCAAGACCTCAACCATGTTGGTTTTGCTAGGTAAATTCAGTGCTTTCAACTCCCGTTCTACTTCTTCATCATCTTTATAGATGCTGAGCACCCATGCGATTTGATCAAGCAAACTGGCATCCCCCGACATGGCAGCGTTCACCATGCCTTGCCATTCCGTTTCCAAACCTGCGTCTTTTAAAGTTTTTCGCAACTCTTGAAAGGCGGGTATTTTTATCAGTGTGGCAGTTTCTGGGTCTTTGGCTTTGCCCTCTTTGAGTTGATTCAAGCTCGGATAACTCAATCCGGTAAAGCGTGCAGTTTCTGGCCAGAGGCCTTGCTTAACCATCGCTGCTTTGAGTTGTTTGTAGGTAAGATCACTTGCCTGATTGTATGGAAGTGACAAAGTAAATTGGCGCTCGGCCTCATTGAGTGGGCGGGTAATGCCATCCATCACCACCCGCAAATTGTTAAGTCGGGTCAGCCAAACATGACGCTCGGCTGTAAAACTGGCTTTGGGTGCTCGGTATTCGGATTTCTCAAACGTACATTTTCCAAGCATTTTCAATAAAGCTTCACCCGCTAGCGCAGGTTTTTGCGCCCAAAATAATCCTGTTTTGCGGTCGAGCAGTTTGATTTCTAACTCAGAACTTGCGTAGGGATTATTCATCGCCCGCTGCGCTGCAAACAACATGGAGAATTCCTCGCTCAATAAAGCTCGACTCAAAGCCTTACTGTATTCACCCTGTTTATTGCGCTGCGCTTGGGGAAACTCTGCCAGCACCATCTCGGCAGCGGTTCGATAACCTTTTTCTTTCATTAACCGAGCTGTTGCTGCAAGTCCCTGCTTAACCTTGCCACTCTCACCTGCGGTATCTGCCTCGGCTTTTTTCTCTTCTGCCTTACTGACCCAATGAAAACCACGGTGTTTACATAAATGGTAAATAACACGTGCCCATTCCTCTGCATTAAGTGTGCGATCTAATGCTTGTTTACGCAGCTCCCATAATGAAACAGTAAACGGATGTTCAGGCTTGAATATCGTGACATCGTTAATTAGGCCATGTCTTTTAAGGAGACGCGCCACTTTGGTCAATCGCCATGCCCTACGACGTAAACGACGGCGCATCAAACGCGCGGTGCGTCTTGCGAGATTCAGCGACTCACCCTCTTTGGCCGTCTCGGCTTTGTCAAAGCACCGCACTCCCAAATCCACAACCCGGCGTTCATTCAGTACAGCCCAGCCAACAGATGCAATACCAATATCAAACCCGAAGGTCAATTGACCAAAATTGTTATTGTTGTTCATCGTAAAATCCCCTATTATTTCCTCGTTGTAGCCTATCCGGGGTGAGAGCCGTTGCTACAATAAAGAATCGTAAGATTCTGTATCCAGCCCAGCATAGCAATATGCTGGGCTTTTCATTTTTAACTCAAATATAAACCCATTTGATTGATTTTTCAGCAAATCACTACCATTCCGGTAAAATTGCACTCCCATTTGCTTTGTAGTTTGACTGCGCCATGAAACATTACCCCGACAACGTCTCCGGCAACTTTCTCAAGTTGCGCAACAGTCTGATCAGCGCCACCGGCAAG
>PHCD01000100.1 GCA_002842135.1 Betaproteobacteria bacterium HGW-Betaproteobacteria-8
ACAGCCACGCAAAATCCTTGTTACCTCTGCATTGCCTTATGCCAATGGCAGCATCCACCTCGGCCATCTGGTGGAATATATCCAGACCGACATCTGGGTGCGTTTCCTGAAGATGCAGGGGCATGATGTGCATTATGTCTGTGCCGACGACACGCATGGCACGCCCATTATGTTGCGGGCCGAGAAAGAAGGCATCACGCCGGAACAACTGATCGACCGCGTGCATGCTGAGCACAGCGCCGATTTTGCCGGTTTCCTGGTGAATTTCGATAATTACTATTCCACCAATTCCGAGGAAAACCGCGAACTGGCGAGCGGTATCTACAAGGCGCTGAAGGCCAACGGCAAGATTGCCACCAAAACCATCGAACAGTTCTACGACCCGGTCAAGAACATGTTCCTGCCGGACCGTTTCATCAAGGGCGAGTGCCCCAAGTGTCACGCCAAGGACCAGTACGGCGATTCCTGTGAAGTCTGCGGCGCAACCTACAACCCGACCGAACTGATCAACCCGTTCTCCGCCGTTTCCGGTGCAGCGCCCGTGCGCAAGGAGACCGAGCATTACTTCTTCAAGCTGTCCGAGTGCGAGGAGTTTCTCAGAAGCTGGACCCGCTCCGGCACCTTGCAGGCCGAGGCGGCCAACAAGATGGGCGAGTGGTTCGAATCCGGCCTGTCCGATTGGGACATCTCGCGCGATGCGCCGTATTTCGGCTTCGAGATCCCGGATGCGCCGGGCAAGTATTTCTATGTCTGGCTCGATGCGCCGATCGGCTACATGGCCAGTTTCAAGAACCTGTGCAGTAAGTCTGGGCTGAATTTCGACGAATACTGGAAAGCTGGCAGCCAGACCGAGCTCTATCACTTCATCGGCAAGGACATCCTCTATTTCCATGCCCTGTTCTGGCCGGCCACGCTGCAATACTCTGGCTACCGCACGCCGACCAAGGTGTTCGCTCATGGTTTCCTCACCGTCAACGGCGAGAAGATGTCGAAGTCACGCGGCACTTTCATTACCGCCGAGAGTTATCTGCAGCATGTGAAGAACCCGGAATACCTGCGCTATTACTATGCCGCCAAGCTGAACGGCACAATGGAAGATATCGACCTCAACCTCGAGGACTTTGTTGCCCGCGTCAACAGTGACCTGGTCGGCAAGTACATCAATATTGCCAGCCGTACGGCCGGTTTCATCAACAAGCGTTTCGACGGCAAGCTGAGCCCTACCGGCAACAACCCGGTCGTTGCCGAGATGCAGGCACAGGCAGCGGCCATTGCCGAGAGTTACGAGCAGCGCGATTTCGGCCGTGCCCTGCGCGAAATCATGCGTCTGGCCGATGTTGCCAACGGTTTTGTGGCAGAAAAAGCGCCGTGGGTCATGGCAAAGGATGAGGCGCAAGCCGATGCCCTGCAGCAGGTCTGCTCCGATGCGCTGGAGATGTTCCGTTTGCTGACCTTGTATCTGAAACCGATATTGCCGAAGCTCGCCGAGCAGATCGAAGCATTCCTCAATGTAGCCCCGCTGGATTGGCCGGCTGTGAATTCCAGCTTGCCGGCCGGCCATGCCATCAAGTCCTATGAACATTTGATTACCCGTATAGACCCTAAACAGATAGAAGCCATGACAGAAGCCAACAAGGAAACCATGCAAGCAATAACAACAACATCTGCTGCTCCGGCAGCCAGCGCCCCGGCGGCGGAAGAAGCCAGTTATATCAGTATTGATGATTTCACCAAGGTCGATCTGCGGATCGCCAAAATCGTCAATGCCAACCACGTCGAAGGCGCGGAGAAACTGCTGCAGCTGACGCTGGATATCGGCGAGGAAAAGACCCGTAACGTCTTTGCCGGCATCAAGTCGGCTTACGACCCGGAAACGCTGAAGGGCCGTTTGACGGTGATGGTCGCCAATCTAGCGCCGCGCAAGATGAAGTTCGGTTTGAGTGAGGGCATGGTGCTGGCGGCCAGTGACGAGCGCGGCGGGCCATTCATCCTGTCGCCGGACAGTGGTGCGCAGCCCGGTATGCGCGTGAAGTAAGCTTGCAATAAAAGAGCGCGTGCAAACAAAAAGCCCCGGAAATCCGGGGCTTTTTGTTTGCTGCTGATGGTGTAGTTTATTTCTTGGCTGGTGCGGCTGCCGTTTTCTTGGCGGCGCCGACCGTCAGTTCGTTGCGCATTTTTTCGATGCTGGCCTTGCCCAGACCTTTGACGTTCTCCAGTTCATCGACCGACTTGAACTGACCGTTTTTCTTACGGTACTCGATAATGGCTTCCGCCTTTTTCGGGCCGATGCCGTCCACCGATTCCAGTTGTGCGGCGGTGGCGGTATTGATATCGACAGCAGCAAAGGCAGGATTGACTGAGAAAGCGATGACACTTGCAACAATAAGCAGAAGTTTCTTCATTATTTTTTCCCTGTAAGAGTGGCAGCCGGCCAAGAGGCTGGCAAAGATTGCATTTCGGTTCAGAGACTTACTATGCAATCGCAAATTACAGGGTCTGTTGCAGAATTGGCAAGAGGTTGGGGCATGTTCGGGAAATAATCCCGGTATATTTCTAGAATATTTCCCGGGTTTCCAGGAACTGGATATCCGGGTAGCGTTCCTGCGCCATCTGCAGGTTGACGCGGTTGGGTGCCAGGTAGACATAATCGCCAGCGCCGTCGAGCGCGACATTAAAGCCGTACTTGTCGGCAATCGACTTCAGGTCAGCTTCCGATCCGCGCAGCCAGCGTGCAGTCGAGCAGTCGACGTTCTCGAAGACAACATCCACGCTGTATTCATGTTCCAGCCGGTGCGCCACGACATCGAACTGTAGGATACCGACAGCGCCCAGGATCATGTCGTTGCTCAACATCGGCCGGTAGACCTGGGTTGCGCCTTCTTCCGCCAGTTGTTTCAAGCCTAACTGCAGCTGCTTCATCTTCAGCGGGTTCTTGATGCGAGCGCGGCGGAAATATTCCGGTGCGAAGGAGGGGATGCCGATGAACTTGAGCGTCTCGCCTTCGGAGAAAGTGTCGCCGAGCTTGATGGTGCCGTGGTTGGGGATGCCGATGATGTCGCCGGAATAGGCTTCATCCATGGTGGTGCGGTCCTGCGCCATGAAGGTGATGGCATTGTTGACCGCCAGCAATTTGCCGGTAGATGCCTGCTTGATTTTCATACCGCGTTCGAAACGGCCGGAACACACGCGCAGAAAGGCGATACGGTCGCGATGCTTGGGGTCCATGTTGGCTTGGATCTTGAACACAAAGCCGGAGAATTTCGCTTCATCCGGGTCTACCTGACGCGAAGCGGTCTGCCGTGGCAGCGGTGCGGGCGAGAGGTCGACCACGGCATCGAGCAGGGATTGCACGCCGAAGTTGTTGATGGCGGAGCCGAAATAGACCGGCGTCTGCTTGCCGGAGAGGTAATCCTCCTTGTCGAAGCTGTGCGATGCACCGCGTACCAGCTCGACGTCGATGCGCAGTTCTTCGGCCTGGTGGCCGATCAGTTCATCCAGCCTCGGGTTGTCCAGGCCCTGGATCGTTTCCGAAGTGCCTTTTTCGGCATTGCGGTCGAAGAAGGAAATGCTGTCGGTATAGAGGTTGTAGACGCCGCGGAAAGTCTTGCCCATGCCGATCGGCCAGGTCATCGGTGCGCACTGCATGCCGAGCACTGATTCGATTTCGTCCAGCAACTCGATGGGCGCACGCGATTCGCGGTCCAGCTTGTTGATGAAGGTGATGATGGGGGTATCGCGCATGCGGCAGACATTGAGCAGCTTGATGGTCTGCGCTTCGACGCCGTTGACCGAGTCGATGACCATGACGGCAGAGTCCACAGCCGTCAGTGTGCGATAGGTATCTTCCGAAAAGTCGTCGTGGCCAGGCGTGTCGAGCAGGTTGATCATGTGCTCGCGGTAGGGAAACTGCATGACGGATGAGGTCACCGAGATGCCGCGCTGCTTTTCCAGCTCCATCCAGTCCGAGGTGGCGTGTCGTGCTGCCTTGCGGCCGCGCACTTCGCCCGCGACCTGAATCGCACCGCCGAACCACAGCAGTTTTTCGGTGAGCGTGGTTTTACCGGCATCCGGGTGGGAGATGATGGCAAAGGTGCGACGGCGTTCGATTTCTTCCTGCAAGGTACTCATGGGACTGGCTAAAGACGAAAAGGCGCTATTTTACGCGATACGGCAGTTGAAGCCTAATCGAAACAGGGATTTGATTTTTAGCCACAGAGACCACAGAGACCACAGAGACCACAGAGACCACAGAGAAAAGCATCTGGTAAAGCCAAGGCGTGCTTCGGCGCCTGAACTTCATATTGAAAAGTTGGGTGCAGGTTTCCCTCTGTGCGCTCTGTGTCCTCTGTGGCTTGAATAATGCTCTTGATTCACCCCTCACTCCCGAGCAAAGCTACTGACCCTGCGTTCCTTGCGTTGTGCGAATCTGCGCAGAAAGGCCTTGTCCTCGGCGGCCAGTTTGTTCTTCTGTACATATTGCAGATAGAAACGCAGGCGTTGCGTATTGCTCAACTTGTATCGCGCCACACGGTCGAGGGTGGCGAATTCTTTCAGCAGCCGATGCTCGAACAGTTTCCCGCGCCAGAAATCGCCGAGCGGACAGTCGATCAAATACAGCTGGCCACGGCCATCTACCAGCAGGTTGCGCCATTTGAAGTCGTTATGGATGAAATGGTGCGCATGCATGATACGCATGGCATCGGCCACTTGCTGGCTGACGTGTTTGACCCATTGCCAGTCCGCCAGTCTCGGGTCATGGCTTCTGGCGATATCGGCCAGATCCCGGGTGTCCGGGATTTCCTGCGTGATGAGTGCGCCGTGCCGGAATAGGCCGAACCTTTTCTGCATGCCGTAGGCGACGACCGGGGCGGTCGGGATGCCTTGTTGTGCAAACCACAGCAGGTTCTCCCATTCGCTCTGGATACGAGGTTTGCCGAAGAAGCGTCGCAAGCCTTTACCGGCAACGTAATAGCGTTTAACGTAGTAGCGTATGCCTTGATGCTCGACGCGGATGACGTTGGAGATGTGTTCGCCGGTGATATGCTCACCTTGCAACTTGAATATGGCATCCAGGCTGCCGAAAATCGCAGCAAGCTGTTCGAAACCCGGAAGCAGACGCCAGTTTGAATCTGTTTTCATAACCTATAATTCTAAGGCAAAGCCG
>PHCD01000101.1 GCA_002842135.1 Betaproteobacteria bacterium HGW-Betaproteobacteria-8
AATCAAACTCGAATCAAGCGCCGGCACTGGTCACTTCTACACCACGACCAAGAACAAGCGCACCATGCCTGAAAAGATGGAAATCAAGAAATTTGACCCTGTCGCCCGCAAGCATGTGATGTACAAAGAAGCCAAACTCAAGTAATTTTGAGAGGCGCATAAAAAAACCCGCTGCTGCGGGTTTTTTTATGCCTGTCAGTTCCGCTGGAAGCATCAGGCCATCTTGTAGCAACGCAAGCGCCTGGAGAACACCTGCAAGGCCTCTATGCCACTCGTTTCAGCACGATGGCACCAGTCCTCCAACATTCTCAGTAATTGCTCCTGACTGGCATTAGAACGCGTCCAAACACCAGCCAACTCCTGCCGGAACTGGTAAAGGACTTGCAAATTCCGGCTGTACTGCAATATGGCACTTAATGCCTGTTTTTCCTGATCCTGCAGATCCTTTGCATCCAGCGCCAGCCATCGCCTCAACCTCTCAGGCATCAACGGTTCGCTGCCATATTGCCGGCATGCTTGCTGCAGCCTGAACAATTCTTCCTTGCAGGTGGCTTTGAATACCTGTCCATACTTGCCCATGACATCAAAACGATGTGTGATGACTGCCTGCAGGGTGTCCAGATCACAACTGGTCTTGGCCCAGTCAAAGCGAATTTTTGGAGCAACTTTCTTGACACTGGCCAGATGCAGGAACTGCATGATACGGATGTACATCCAGCCGATATCGAATTCATACCACTTGCTTGAGAGTCGTGCCGAACTGGCATAGGCATGGTGATTATTGTGCAGCTCCTCGCCGCCGATCAATATGCCCCAGGGTACGATGTTGCGGCTGGCATCCGCCGCCTCGAAATTGCGATAACCCCAGTAGTGGCCGACACCGTTGATAACGCCAGCTGCAAAAAATGGAATCCAGATCATTTGCACTGCCCAGAGCGTGATACCTATCGGGCCGAACAATACGGCATCTATAACCAACATCAGCCCGACACCGGCGCTTGGGTAACGGCTATAGAGATTCCTCTCGAGCCAGTCATCCGGCGTGCCCTTGCCAAATTTGTCCAGCGTTTCCTGCCTGGCCGCTTCCAGCCGAAACAGTTCTGCACCCTCCAGCAACACTTTCTTCAGGCCCAACACCTGGGGGCTATGCGGATCCTCAGCGGTTTCACAGCGCGCATGATGCTTGCGATGCACGGCGGCCCACTGCCGTGTCTGCATACCCGTAGTAAGCCATACCCAGAACCGGAAAAAGTGACTGACTACTGGATGCAGATCCAATGCTCGATGCGCTTGACAACGATGCAGGTAAATCGTCACTGCAGCAATCGTGATATGGGTCATTGTCAGGACAAAAACAATGTAAGCCCACCAGGGCAATTCTACGAATCCGTTAAACATGAATGGTTCTCCACTCACTCACTAACGGTCATTGTATGCCTAAAATGGCCTGGTGTTACAAGGCGGCACCAGCGGCATCCGGTGAAGGATGCTCATTATTCAGGATACGTATCTCACGCTGCGGATATGGAATAGCGACATTGTGCTTCTTGAAGGCACGCCAGATATCAAGATAGATATCCGATTGCAATGACATGCTGCCGTTCTCTGGGTCGCTGATCCAGACATTCATCAACAAATCTATTCCGCTATCCGCGAAGCCCTTCAACAAAGCGTTGGGAAGAGGATCCTGCAATACCCGTTCCTGTGTCCTGGCAGCTTCTACCATAAGGTTCATGGCCAGTTCCAGATCCGTCTGGTAGCTGACTTGCACTGCCAACTGCACCCGCACCGTGCGGTCGCTCATTGAATGGTTAACCATCACATTGGAAACCAGCGTCTCGTTGGGAATAATGACTTCCGTATTGTCCAGTTTGCGTAACACCATATAACGTGAGCGCAGCTCACTAACGGCGCCATAATGCGTATCAATCGTCACAATATCACCGATATGAATTGAATCATCCAGCAGAATGATGAAACCGCTGACGTAATTGCTTGCGATTTTTTGCAGGCCAAAACCCAGGCCAACACCCAAAGCTCCGCCAAATACTGAAAGAAGCGTAATGTCCAGGCCGACCGCTGAAAGCGCCATCAGAACCGCAATCAGCGAAAAGAAAATACGCACGATCTTGCTCAGGACGACTCGCACGTTCATATTGATCTGCTGAGCACCCATCAGCCGGTTCTCGATCAGGCGGCTGACCCACAGAGCCCCGAACAAGGTAACGAGAATAATCAGGATGGCCTGCAAAATGAGCAGTAGCGACACCTCACTTTTGCCTGCAGAAAAACTCACACGATTAAGCGCAGCCAGAATATCCGGCAGCAGGCCGCTCAGGTGCAAGGCCAGCACTAGCCAGACGATGCTGGCAATCGCGTTCTCCAGGGTGCGTACCCAGCCTCCGGGAGAGAATATATATCGCAATGCGTAGACCACCAGCCTGATCACGGCCATAGCCAACAGCAATGTCATGGCCAGCTTAAGCAGGCTGGCATCCTGCCAGTTCCTCAGCACGACATGGCCCAGATAGACGAAAATCAGCGATGAAAGCGGAAACAGCACGCGGTTAATCCCGCCTATACCCACTTTCCAGCTTTCCGGCGCACGTCGCATGACATAGGTACGCAAGATACCGTTGACGGACCAGGCAAATAACAGGCTTATGACGATAATACCTAGTTGCCAAAGCAGAAGCGGCGTATAGGTTCCGGATTGTATTTCCTGCCAAATCAGGCTCACTTCAGCATTCATCTGGTCACCTATAGCAGCACGATAGTGGCAAGGCCAAGGAAGATGAAAAAGCCGCCGCTATCGGTCATAGCCGTAATCAGCACACTTGAACCCACTGCAGGATCCTTGCCGAACTTCGTCATCATCAAGGGGATCAACACCCCCATCACTGCTGCAAGCAGCAGATTCAAGGTCATCGCCCCGGTCATCACTATGCCCAGAGAAACATTGCCATAAAGCAGGTAGGCAACAACCCCCAGTACGCTACCCCAAATCAAACCGTTGAGCAGCGCGATGCCGAGTTCTTTCTGTAACAAGGATTTCATGTTGTGTGAGGACACCTGGCCTAAAGCCAGACCGCGCACTATCATGGTAATCGTCTGGTTCCCGGAATTCCCGCCTATACCGGCCACGATCGGCATTAACGCCGCCAGGGCCACGATTTTCTCGATTGAGCCTTCAAATGCGCCGATAACCCGTGACGCGACAAAAGCCGTAATCAGGTTGACTGCCAGCCAGGTCCAGCGATTCTGCACAGCCTTCCACACGGAAGAGAACATATCTTCGTCTTCACGCAGACCAGCCAGCGACAGCATGTCACTCTCAGCTTCTTCACGGATGAAGTCCATGACCGTATCCACCGTCAGACGACCTATCAGCTTGTTGTTTTCGTCGACGACGGGAGCCGTCACCAGGTCATAACGCTCAAACGCTTTGGCAGCATCAGTCGCCTTGTCCTCCGGATGGAACATCACAGCATCATCCGCCATCACTTCATCCACACCCAGCTCCAGGTCATTGACCACCAGGCGCTTTAATGGCAGGACACCGCGTAGCACATCATGCCGGTCAACCACAAACAGCTTGTCCGTATGATTGGGCAAGCTGCCTATGCGCCGCAAGTATCGCAAAGCCACTTCCAGCGAAATGTCTTCACGTATGGTCACGATGTCAAAGTCCATCAGCGCACCGACAGCATCCTCTGGATATGACAGGGCGGATTGCAAGCGCTCGCGATTACTCGCATCCAGGCTCTCAAGCAAGTCCTGCAATACATCCTTCGGCAAGTCCGGCGCGAGGTCCGCCAGTTCATCCGTATCAAGCTGCTCAGCGGCTGCCAGCAACTCATCGCTATCCATGTCTGCAATCAGCGTCTGCCTGACCGCGTCCGAGACCTCAAGCAAGATGTCGCCATCGCGCTCCGCCTTGACCAGCTCCCAAACCTCGAGACGCTCCTCCAGCGGCAATGCCTCAAGAATATAAGCCACGTCGGCCGGGTGCAACGCGTCCAGTTTCTTTTGCAACTCTGCCAGGTTTTGCCTGTGGACGATGGTTTCAACCAGCGCCTGTTTAGGCATATCCTGCTTCTGCACCAGGGCTTCGACGAGTTTGTGCTTGTTCAGCAGCGCAATGACTTGTTGCAGACTTTCTTGCAAGCTTTCTTTTGATTCTTGAATTTCAGCCATTGGTTAGCTCACAAGTATTTGATTAAAATCGGAACAACAGACAAGCGTTATTATGGTGGTTTTTCAGCTTAGGGAAAACGCCTAAGCGGCAATTAGTCGACAGATTGTACAAAAACCGGGAATTTCAGCTGATGACAACCTCACTCAAACTTTACAGCACTTCATCCTGTCATCTCTGCGAGAAGGCCATTGCCATCCTGACAGGCCTTGGTTCGTACGATTTCAGCTGGCAGGAGCTTGAAATCTTCGACAGCGACTCACTGATGGAGCAATACGGCACACGAATTCCGGTGCTGCTCAACTGCGACTCCGGCCAGGAGTTGAATTGGCCATTTACCAGCAATGACGTCATTCAACTAATTTCCAACACCTGACTGTCCAGCTGTCCCACGCCGGCATTCTTATGTGTGGCGTCAACGAATCCCCTGGCTGCGATAAAAACAAAAAGCCGGTCATTGACCGGCTTTTGCTTGAATCTATCAGACCTGCAAATTACTCTGCAGCTGCTACTGCCTCAACTTCTGTATCTGGACGATCAACCAGTTCAACCAGTGCCATAGGTGCATTGTCACCAACACGGAAACCGCACTTCAGGATACGCAGATAGCCACCGTTACGTGATTGATAACGTGGGCCCAGCTCATTAAACAGCTTGCCTACAATGTCACGATCACGTGTGCGACTGAATGCCAGGCGGCGATTTGCCAAACTAGCGTTCTTGCTCAAGGTAATCAAAGGCTCAGCTACACGACGCAGTTCCTTGGCCTTAGGCAGGGTTGTCTTGATGATTTCATGACGCAACAAAGAGTTGGCCATGTTGCGTAACATAGCCTGACGATGGCTGCTGGTACGATTTAATTTACGATTGCTGTTGCGATGACGCATAGTGATACCCTCACACCTTTTCCAGACCGACCGGTGGCCAGTT
>PHCD01000102.1 GCA_002842135.1 Betaproteobacteria bacterium HGW-Betaproteobacteria-8
GAAGACCAAGAGCGGCGCCAAAAAGCGCTTCAAGTTCCTGGGTAACGGCAAGGTCAAGCGTACCCATTCGCACCTGCGCCATATCCTGACCAAGAAGACGACCAAGCAGAAACGTAAGCTGCGCGGTACGGCCATTATTTCATCCACAGACGTCAAGCGCGTACGCGCCATGATGCCAACTCAATAAGGAGATAGAACATGCCTAGAGTTAAACGTGGTGTCATTGCCCGCGCACGTCACAAGAAGATTCTGAACGCTGCCAAGGGTTATCGCGGCCGTCGCAAGAACGTATACCGTGTTGCCAAACAGGCGGTAATGAAGGCTGGTCAGTATGCCTATCGTGACCGTCGTCAGAAAAAACGTCAGTTCCGCGCATTGTGGATTGCACGTATCAATGCAGGTGCTCGTGAATGCGGCCTGACATACAGCCGTTTCATGAACGGCCTGAAGAAGTCAGCGATCGAGGTTGATCGCAAGGTATTGGCTGATTTAGCAGTGTTCGATAAGCCAGCATTTGCCAAGTTTGCAGAATTGGCGAAATCTGGTCTCGCTGCTGCTTAAGTTCAAGCTGACAGAAAAGGAGGCCGTGTGCCTCCTTTTTTTACGGCATAATTCAGGGCTAGGTGAATCAAGTCCAAGATAAAAATGACGATGCAAAATTTAGAACAAATACTTCCTGAAGCGCAACGCGATTTCGCGGCATGCGATACGATCCAGGACCTGGAGCAGGCGAAGGCACGCTATCTGGGTAAAAGCGGCCTGCTGACCGAGCAGCTCAAAGGGCTGGGCAAACTTTCTGCTGAAGAACGCCCGGCTGCAGGTGCTGCCATTAATGTCGTCAAGCAGGGCGTGGAAGAAGCCTTGAAGGCTCGCCGCGATACTATCCTGAATGCTGAACAGGCAAAACAGCTGGCGAATGAATCGATTGATGTCACTTTGCCGGCACGCAATCAAGGTAAAGGTGGTTTGCATCCGGTCACGCTGACCATGAGTCGTCTCGAGCAGATATTCCATTCCATCGGTTTTGAAGTGGCAGAAGGACCGGAAATCGAGACGGATTTCTATAACTTTACCGCGCTTAACATTCCTGAAGACCATCCGGCGCGTGCCATGCACGACACCTTCTATATCGATGACAAGCATGTGTTGCGTACGCATACCTCCCCGGTGCAAGTGCATTACATGCAGAATGCGCTTAAGGATAAAAGCGGGCCTCCGCTGAAAATTATCGCTCCTGGCCGAGTCTATCGCGTTGATTCCGATGCCACGCACTCGCCCATGTTCCATCAGGTAGAAGGTCTGTGGGTGGATGAAGAAGTCAGTTTTGCCAACCTCAAGGGTGTGGTGCAGGACTTTCTGCAACGCTTCTTTGAACGTGACGATTTGCAGGTGCGTTTCCGTCCGTCTTTCTTCCCGTTTACCGAACCCTCAGCCGAAATGGATATGAGCTGGAATGGTGGCTGGCTTGAGATTGGCGGTTGCGGCATGGTGCATCCTGAGGTGTTCCGCCATGTCGGTATCGATAGCGAAAAATACCGTGGCTTTGCCTTCGGTCTCGGGGTCGAGCGCCTGACCATGCTGCGCTATGGCGTCAATGACCTGCGTCTGTTCTTTAATAACGATCTGCGCTTTTTGCAGCAGTTTGGGTAAGTTATGCAATTCTCTGAAAACTGGTTACGCCAATTCGTTAATCCTGCCATCGACAGCGAGGCCTTGAGTCATGCGCTGACCATGACCGGCTTGGAGGTCGAGGAAATGGAACCGGTCGCTGCCGTCTTCAGCAAGGTGGTCGTCGGCGAGATTGTCAGTGCGGAAAAGCACCCGGATGCCGATCGATTGCAGCTCCTGCGCGTCGATACAGGCGCAGCTGAGCCCCTGCAGATCGTCTGTGGTGCACCGAACGCGCGCGTTGGGCTGAAAGCCCCTTGTGCACTGGTCGGTGCCGAGCTGCCGGGTTTCGGTATCAAGCAGGCCAAGGTCAGAGGTATCGAGTCCTTCGGCATGATGTGTTCCGCCAAGGAGCTTGGTTTGTCCGAGGAAAGCAGCGGTTTGCTCGAGTTGCCTGCAGATACGCGGGTTGGGCAGGACATTCGCGAGTTGCTGGATCTGGATGACAGGGCCATCACACTCAAGCTGACGCCAAATCGTTGCGACTGCCTCAGCATACTGGGCGTGGCACGCGATGTGGCCGCCATTACCGGTGCTGATTTGCATCTGCCACGCATCGTCGCGACGAAAGTTGGACATCAGGCGCAACAAACGGTGACCGTCAAGGAAAGTGCTGCCTGCCCCTTGTACAGCGGTCGTCTGATTCGTGGCGTCAATGCTCATGCAAATACGCCGGACTGGATGGTTCGTTGCCTCGAGCGCAGCGGCTTACGCAGTATCAGTGCTGTGGTCGATATCACCAATTATGTGCTGCTGGAACTGGGGCAGCCCATGCACGCCTTTGATGCTGCCAAACTGCGCGGTAATATCGAGGTGCGTTATGCTAGCCCGAAGGAAAAACTGGCGCTGTTGAACGAACAGACGGTCGAGTTGGATGCCGACATGCTGGTGATTGCCGATGATGACGGTGCAATCGCGCTGGCCGGCATCATGGGCGGTGCGTCGACCGCTGTATCCGATGCAACGACCGATATTTTCCTGGAGTGCGCATTCTTCTCGCCTGCCGCCATCGTTGGTCGCGCGCGTCGGCTGGGGTTCTCCACCGATTCTTCCTACCGCTTCGAGCGCGGTGTGGATTTTGCCAATACTTTGCAGGCGCTAGAGCGTGCCACAGGTCTGATTCTGGAAATCTGTGGTGGCGAAGCCGGTCCGGTGACCGAGGTGCTAAACGCCTTACCGCAACGCGCGCCTGTGGAATTAAGAATGAACCGCCTGTGCAGCGTGCTCGGCATTCAGCTGGATGTCGCAGTTGTGGCCGAAATCTTCCGCAAGCTGGGTTTCGATTTCCAGCAATCAGAAATTGACTTTACAGTCACGCCGCCGAGCTATCGCTTCGACATTGCAATAGAAGAAGACCTGATCGAAGAGGTCGCGCGTCTGCATGGCTACGACAACATTCCGGCCATTGCGCCGCGTGCGGATCTTCATATGCTGCCTAGTTCGGAAACCCGATTGCGTCGAGCCGTGTTGCGCGACACGCTGGCAGCCAGTGGTTATCAGGAGATTGTCAGTTACAGTTTTGTCGATGAAAGCTGGGAGCGTGACCTGCTTGGCAATCAGTTGCCAATCAAGCTGCAGAACCCCATCGCCAGTGACATGAGTGTCATGCGCAGCGGGCTGTGGGGCGGTTTGCTTGATAGCCTGGTCTATAACCTCAATCGCAAGCAGGATAGGGTGCGACTGTTCGAGGTCGGTGCCAGTTATGCGCGGACAGCAGAGGGATTCAGTGAGACATTGCGGGTTTCCGGGCTGGCTTATGGCGATGCGGTCCCAGAACAATGGGGCGTTGAATCGCGTGAAGTCGACTTTTACGATATCAAGGCGAACGTCGATAGCCTGACGCAAGGCCGTGCACAGTATGTTGCGGCAGTACATCCTGCATTGCATCCAGGCCAATCCGCGCAAGTGCTGCTGGATGGACAAACCATAGGTTGGCTGGGCAAGCTGCATCCGAAGTGGCAGCAGCATTATCAATTACCGCGCGGCGTGATTCTGTTCGAGCTGGATGTGGCACCGTTGCTGGAGCGGGAACTGGTTCGATACAATGAAGTAGGAAAATTCCCGCCAGTGCGTCGGGACCTTGCGGTTCTGGTCGATGAAAAAGTCCAGGTTCAGGACTTGCAGGACACTATGCAGGCTTTGCAAATTCCGCTGGTCAGTGACATTGCATTGTTCGATGTTTACCGCGGAAAGGGTATCGCTGAAGGTAAAAAAAGCCTTGCATTTCTTGTGCTTATGCAAGATACTCAAAAAACCTTGACCGACGTGGAAGCTGATGAAGTCATGGCAAAACTGCTGGATTCCATCGTAAAAAAACACCACGCAGAACTGCGATAAACAAGAAGAGTTACAAGTCCTCATTAAACATCAGTAATCAAGCAAGTAGTTGAAAGGTTTTGTATGACATTGACTAAGGCCGATCTGGCTGATTTGCTATTTGAGCAAGTCGGTCTGAATAAGCGCGAAGCCAAGGACATGGTGGAAGCATTTTTTGAAGAGATACGTACCGCTTTGGAGATTGGCGACAGTGTCAAACTTTCCGGTTTTGGAAATTTCGAGTTGCGTCAAAAGTCAGAACGCCCAGGCCGCAATCCTAAAACTGGTGAGGAAATACCAATTACAGCCCGCCGCGTTGTCACATTCCATGCCAGTCAAAAGCTTAAAAGCAAGGTAGAAGAGGCATATGCCGGAGCGCACGCTTAAGGTTCAACTTCCTCCGATCCCGGCCAAACGCTACTTCACCATCGGCGAAGTCAGTGAATTGTGTGGGGTCAAACCTCATGTTCTGCGTTATTGGGAACAGGAATTCACCCAGCTCAAACCCGTCAAGCGACGTGGTAACCGCCGTTATTACCAGCATCATGAGGTGTTGTTGATTCGTCGTATCCGTGAACTGCTCTATGAGCAGGGCTTTACCATCAGTGGCGCACGTAACCGGCTGGATGAGCACCATGTCTTTACGACCGAACATGATGTTTCACCTGTCAGCAGTGTTGCGTCACAAGTTGCAGTTCCGGCGGTTGATGTTGCTGCACTGCGCGGAGAGTTGCGTGAACTGCTGCAATTGTTGCGGGCCTGATTGCGTTTTCATCCAGTTACAGTAATCTTTCATTAAACATCGATAAGCTCATTTAAAAAGCCAATCCCGGCTGTCTTAGCCAGACCTTTTCCGCTATAATTCTGCTCTTGTTTTCGCGCAAGCGGGACATCGGTTCGGGGTGTAGCGCAGCCTGGTAGCGTACTTGCATGGGGTGCAAGGGGTCGGGAGTTCGAATCTCCCCACCCCGACCAAAATTT
>PHCD01000103.1 GCA_002842135.1 Betaproteobacteria bacterium HGW-Betaproteobacteria-8
ATTGATTTCGTAAGGACTTTCCATTTTCCGCACGCGGAAATACCAGGCATCGACCTCTTTATTCCCGTCCACCTGTTTTAACAGGCCATCCCAGTAATAATAATTTCGGGTTTTTTCAGAGACAAAAAAACTGCTGAACGTGCCGTAGGTGTCCTTGATCTCATTCAGGTAGCGGCTGATTTTAACAATGTCATCCTCGCCGCTAATGACCCAGTCCCGTACAAAGGTGTCACTGGCCATCATCGAAGAAATAAAGATCGGCCGGATCAGGTCTTTCTGGATTTCTGAATAGATGTTATCAGCCGTCAGTGGCAATTCACTGTTAACGATGGCATCCCGGATGGAATTTTTAGAGACGTAATAACTGGCAATGGAAGTGGCAAAGAAGCCGATGCATAACAGTACCCAAAGCAGGAATATAAGCTTGCGCTTGCTGTCGAAAATGTTATGCATGATGTGGGGATGATATCCGCAGAATCCGGTTGGCAATATTAAACACAAGCAGATTATAAGGCCAACTTGATTAAGGAAGCGCTGATAAAATGAGCGAGCGGGATGAAGGGCAAGGCGCACGGAACGCAGCAGCCGAGATAGTATGCAGTATACAGCGAGGTTGTGAGTACCGCGCAACGCAGCAATTCGCCTGCGTAGTCATTTAATCAGCGCTTCCCTAATCTGTCGCAGCTGGCTTGATAGAGTCTGCTGTTGTCATGGGTGGGGTTGCTGACGCATCAGGTGAGCTACGTTCAAACACTTGATAGAACACTTCATCCTGCTTGATCATGCCCAACTCGCTGCGGGCGCGCTCCTCAATCGCAGCAAAACCCTGTTTGAGATCACGCACATCGGCATCGACAGAATCGTTACGCGCTTTCAACTCGGCATTGATTGCCTGCTGCTCGCTGATTTGCCGGCTCAGATCCCAGACCTTGAGCCAGCTCCCCTTGCCCAGCCACAACGGATATTGTAGCAGGGCAATCAGGATGACAAATATTAACGTCAGCGCTTTCACAAAAGCTCAGGGATTTGTGTCTGTTTAACGTCCCAGATGGTAGAAAGCACCCATGCCTGCGTAGCTGGTTGCACTGCCAAGCTCTTCCTCAATACGCAACAACTGGTTGTACTTGGCAATACGCTCGGAACGAGACAAGGAGCCGGTCTTGATCTGCAAGGCATTGGTTGCCACAGAGATATCGGCAATCGTCGTATCTTCAGTTTCACCGGAACGGTGGGAAATCACCGAAGTGTAACCCGCACGCTTTGCGGTTTCGATGGTAGTGAAGGTTTCAGTCAGCGTACCGATCTGGTTAACCTTGATCAACACGGAGTTGGCCACGCCGCGAGCGATGCCTTCACGCAGAATCTTGGCATTGGTCACAAACAGGTCGTCACCTACCAGTTGCACGGTCTTGCCCATCCGGTCGGTCAGCAATTTCCAGCCATCCCAGTCGTGCTCGCTCATACCGTCTTCAATGCTGATGATCGGGTACTTGTCGGCCCAGGTCGCCAGATAATCGGCAAACTGCGCTGAAGTCAGTTGCAGCCCCTCGGACTCCAGATGGTATCTGCCATCCTTGTAGAACTCGGAACTGGCGCAATCCAGACCCAGCAGGATGTCACGACCCGGCTCATAGCCGGCATCGCTGATCGCTTCAAGAATAAACTGAATGGCGGCTTCATTGGATGGCAAATCGGGGGCAAAACCGCCTTCATCGCCAACCGTGGTTGCCAGGCCGTTTTTGTGCAGGGTCTTCTTCAGGGCATGAAACACCTCGGCACCGGCACGCAAGGCTTCACGGAAACTGGGCAATCCGGCTGGGATGATCATGAATTCCTGCATGTCCACACTGTTTTCAGCGTGAGCGCCGCCATTGATGATGTTCATCATTGGGGTAGGCAATTGCATCTCGCCGGAACCGCCGAGATATCGATAGAGCGGCAGGCCGGATTCATCGGCGGCAGCGCGGGCACAAGCCATGGATACCGCCAGAATGGCATTAGCGCCCAGCCTGTCCTTGTTCTCTGTACCATCCAGCTCAATCAGCGTATTGTCAATAAAGCTCTGCTCCTCGACGTCCAGGCCGACCAGTGCTTCGGCGATCTCGGTGTTGACGTTCTCCACCGCCTGTAGCACGCCCTTGCCCAGATAGCGTGACTTGTCGCCATCGCGCAATTCGACGGCTTCCTTGGTGCCGGTAGAAGCACCGGAAGGGACAGCAGCCCTGCCAATAATGCCGGACTCCAACAAGACATCGGCTTCAACAGTGGGATTACCGCGGGAATCAAGAATTTCACGGGCGATGATATCAACAATTGCGCTCATAACTTTTCCTCTAAATATATATTCTGACTACGAAACCGCATGCATACGCATTGCGACGTGTACACCAGCGGCTTTGACAGCTAAAGGGTTTGTTCGATAAACCCGGCTTTTTTTACCAACTTATCCAAATCAACCAACACTTCCAGCAAATCCTTCATTTTAGGCAAAGGCCACGCATTCGGGCCATCCGACAGCGCCTTACTCGGGTCCGGATGCGTTTCCATGAAGATGCCGGCAATGCCACTGGCGACTGCAGCCCTTGCCAGCACCGGCACGAATTCGCGCTGTCCGCCACTCTTGTCGCCCTGGCCGCCAGGCTGCTGCACGGAATGCGTCGCATCAAAGACCACCGGGCAATTGGTTTCGCGCATGATAACCAGGCTGCGCATATCCGACACCAGCGTGTTATAGCCGAACGAAACACCGCGTTCGCAAACCATAATGGTATCAGCGCCGCCGTTCGCTTCCTTGGCTTTCTGCACCACCTGCTTCATGTCGCCGGGAGCAAGAAATTGACCCTTCTTGATGTTCACCGGCTTGCCGCAAGTCGCGACTGCCGTAATGAAATCGGTCTGGCGGCAAAGAAAAGCCGGCGTCTGCAGCACATCGACCACCGCTGCTACATGGGGTACCTGTTCCTCGGTATGCACATCGGTAAGGATGGGCACACCGACCTGACGCCGTACTTCGTCCAGTATCTTCAGGCCCTCTTCCATGCCGAAACCGCGGAAGGTCTTGTTGGAACTGCGGTTGGCCTTGTCGTAGGAAGACTTGTAGATGAAGGGGATGCCGAGCGCATCGGTGATTTCCTTCAACTGTCCGGCGGTGTCGATCGCCATCTGCTGCGATTCGATGACACAGGGGCCGGCAATCAGGAACAGCGGCTTATCAAGGCCGACTTCAAACCCGCAGAGTTTCATCTATTTGCTCCCTTTGGCTTTCAACGCCGCCTCTACATACGACTTGAACAGCGGATGGCCGGTACGCGGATTGGACGTGAATTCCGGATGGAACTGGCAGGCGACGAACCAGGGATGTACCTCCTGCGGCAGTTCGATCATCTCGCATAGCTGCTCGGTCGGTGTGCGGGCGGAAATGATCAGGCCCGCTGCCTTCAATTGATCGACGTAGTGATTGTTCACCTCATAACGATGGCGATGGCGCTCATTGACTTCAGTGCCATAGATCTGCGCTGCCAGTGTACCTGGCTCAATCGGGCACTTCTGTGCGCCGAGACGCATGGTGCCGCCCAGATCGGATTCCTCCGAACGGATTTCAACTTTACCAGTGGCGTCTTTCCACTCGGTGATCAAACCGACCAGGGGATGCGGTGTTTTCCCGTCAAACTCGGTGCTGTTTGCATCCTTCAAATTAGCCACATTGCGTGCAAATTCAATCACTGCCAACTGCATACCGAGGCAGATACCCAGATAGGGCTTTTTGTTTTCACGGGCATAGCGAATCGCCGCAATCTTGCCTTCGGTTCCGCGCTTGCCAAAACCGCCGGGCACCAGAATCGCGTCCATGGACTTCAGGCTGTCGGTGCCGCTTTTCTCGATTTCTTCGGAATCAATGAAATGAATCTTGATCTTGGAGTGGGTATGGATGCCGGCGTGTATCAGTGCTTCAGTCAGCGATTTGTAGGATTCGGTCAGGTCGACATATTTACCGACAAAGGCAATATCCAGTTGATATTTTGGATGCTTCAGCGCATCGACAATCTTCTTCCAGCTGGAAAGGTCGGCCGCTTTGGCCAGGATATCCAGTTTATGGCAGACGATCTCATCCAGCATCTGGTCATGCAGCATCCCGGGAATGGCATAGATGGACTCTGCATCCAACGCAGAAATTACCGCTTCCGGCGCTACATTGGTAAACAATGCGATCTTCGCCCGCTCTTCGTCCGGGATTGGACGATCAGCGCGACACAGCAGGATATCCGGCTGGATACCGATTTCGCGCAGCTCCTTGACAGAGTGCTGCGTCGGCTTGGTTTTCAGTTCGCCCGCTGTTGGAATCCATGGCAGCAAAGTCAGGTGGATATAACAGGCATTGGCACGCCCTTCACGAATACCCATCTGACGGATGGCCTCGAGGAATGGCAATGACTCGATATCGCCCACCGTACCGCCGACTTCGACAATAGCAACTTCGGCGCCTTCGGCCCCACGTTTGATGTGATTCTGGATCTCATCGGTAATGTGCGGAATCACCTGCACGGTCTTGCCCAGATACTCGCCGCGACGTTCTTTCTTGATCACGGTCTCGTAGATCTGGCCGGTAGTGAAATTATTGCGCTTACCCATACGCGCACTGATGTAGCGCTCATAGTGTCCGAGATCCAAGTCAGTCTCGGCACCGTCGTCTGTGACGAACACCTCGCCGTGCTGGAACGGGCTCATGGTACCGGGGTCAACATTGATATAAGGGTCGAGCTTGAGCATGGTGACTTTGATACCACGCGACTCGAGGATTGCGCCAAGGCTGGCGGCAGCGATGCCTTTACCTAAAGAGGAAACGACGCCGCCGGTAACGAATACATATTTGGTCATGGAAGGGGCTTATGATTTTGCTGAATGAATTCTCAGCGACGGGAGTCTATTTTACTTTAAAGCCC